>CAZOEM010000078.1:0-9695 GCA_964578735.1 uncultured Halobacteria archaeon
GGGCTATATTCACTGTCCAGGACAATGAGGGTGGAGGCTCTCTGAGAGTCACAGGAAATGTGATTCTGCGGATAGGCGAGGTTGCGTATTACTATCGCGCAAAACCCGGTAGTCCAGCAGAGCGAGAGACGTTCTATCTGCGGCTATTATCAGCAGATGCGGTAAGTAAAGCAGCAGTAATTGAGGTCGGCAGGATGTTCGGTCACACCTATGCGAACATCGGTGCTAACCCGTACTGGAGCCAGAAGGCGTTCATTGTTGACGAGGTGTTCTACAACGTGGTTGCAGTAAAGGCTGAGGACAACTGTATCAAGTATATCGTATTCAGAGAGAAGTTGCCAAAGCGGGCAATCAAGCTGTACGGTAAACATCTTAAAGTATGGAAACCTGGAGAGACGTTGCCTGAGATGCCGCCGTTCAATATGGATCATGAAATAATAGTGGACGTGCAGAACACTTGGACATTGCCGCGTTCGCAGCAGGAAAAAATAGGTCCTAAAGCACGAGTAAGGGCGTTGAATATCTCCTACGTAGAGGAAGGCGAGGAGGAGAGGTTCAAGGGAGAGTTGAAGGAGATATATCATGAAATTCATTATGGGCCCCGCCACATGCACAAAGAGTTCTGGAATCTCGAGTGGTTCCACACGCAACCAGAGCAGTACACGGCGTTCGTGATGCCAGAAGGCCAGCTCTATCTAATGACTCTCGCATGGTACGCACCCGAATCGTGCATAACTATTTGGAATCATGAACCATCCATACCAGCCGCTTATTACACAGGAGAGCGCGTCAAGTTCTGGTACGACCCCGCAGACAAGACGGATATTTACGTAAACTGAGTATAGGAACCCAATGTTATTAGCAGCACGGCCCTATCCAATACCCATAATATATTTTCCACACATCCCAGCCGGCAGAATGATAGCCATCCCTTATCTCTACTTTGATGTCATTTAATCCTTGATCCTTTTTGCCTGGAGTCCATATCCATGTTGGGCAATCAGGATAATATGCCGTTTGCCAGCCTTGCATCTCTTTAAATATGCCTCCTGTTCCAGGACCTTTCAGCAAGAATCTATACTTGAGCGGATCGCCTTCCGGATCGATTGCACATGCAGTCCACGTTATTACTTCTCCTGGCTCCGATTCCGGCTTGTTGTCAGGCGTCAGGCAAGCGCAGACTGGCGGTCGGTTTGGTCCAGGCTCTACATGTATATATGCAGGACATACCCCATGAGTTCCTGGATTGCTTGTTGATACTGCTTTCACATTAAATTCGAAATCACCCTCCGCTGAGGGCGTAACATTGAGTAATATCTCTTTCTTACCTCCACCCACGACACAAACTTGCTTCTTTTCTCTCCACCCAAACCATCCGATCTGACAACTGCATGGAATTATCGAGAGGTTGAAGCAGTCGCTGTGTGGACTAGAAATTGTAATATCGTATGTAATCGTTGAACCACGCTTTGCATTTGCCTCCGTGGGTACTATCTTTAATCCGATTCCACCGCCAAATGACACCGGGATGACTATCGCCGCAATAAAAATGCAAGCAAGACTTATTCCCACTAACACATTTCTTCTTTTCACTATCTTCTATCTCCCTCTTTTAGAAGGCGCTTCTTCCATCTTCTCTACCTATATATAACGTACTAAAGTACAAGGCCCTATATTAATAGTTATCGGTTGCATACTGTAACGACATTACAAAATCCCAAATTACAAGCACCAAATCACAAACAAATTCCAAATCCTAATTCAAAAAATCAAAACCCTTTTGTTTTTGTCATTGGAATTCTCCACGCACTCTGCAGTTATTCTGGCAGTGTCAAGTTAAAAATCCACCGATTTTTGTGCAGATCAGATACAATTCACGTGATGTTATATTTCCAGTAGGTGCCATTGCCCACACTCAAGTTACCAGCGATTATCTCTACCTTAACGTCATAGTCGCCGGTATCACTGGGCGTCCAGGTCCAGCTATTGCTTCTATTCCAATCCCTTCCCACATTCCAGCCGCCGTCATATACCCGGAACCTGTACCTGAGCTGATCTTGATCCGGATAACTTGCACACGCAGTCCATGTTATTGCGGTACCGCCGACTTGTGGCTCGGATTTGTCCGGCATCAGACAGGTGCAGCAAGGTAGTTGAATAAATGAAATCCCGTAATCTCTGTATACAAACGAAGATGTAGAATCATGGTGACGAGCTCTAACATCTGCATAGATAGTGCTATTACCTACATCTCTTGAGTCGGCGAGCCAAACCCACATATTAGATATACTCCAGTCTTTGACCGTTTCAGTAGCATAATTAGTTCGTGGACCGTTCAACTTGAACCGGTACTCAATTTCGCCCCCTTCAGGATCACAACATGCATATGCCGTCCATTTAATTTCGCTTTGCCCAGCCGGGATTTTCTGTGGCGCCGGCAAATTCGGCTGTAAACCTATGCACGTCACAGGCTTCTTTGATTTTGATTTTGATGCCCCTGTCGCTATTATCCGTGCACTTGCAACAGGCGAATTCTCTTGACGCAGCAATGTTTCCGCCCGCACAGTAAAGTTAAAATCACCCGCCTTAGATGGTGTTACATTAAGTAACATATGCTTCGTCTCGTCATGTCTCAGTTCTATCTGCTCGCGCTCGCGCCATTCAAACCAACTGGCATCACACGTACCATTGGGTATTATCGTGACCTTGATCCAATTCGGTTCAAAGGAGAAAAGAGCAATATCGTATGTGCACGTTGATCCAACCGCAACCTTTTTCACCGTGGGTTGTATGCTTAAATCTATACCACTACCACCAAATGTTACCCCGATGACTATCGCAACTATAAAGATGCAAGCAAGACTTATTCCTACTATTACTTCTACTCTTCTTTTCATTAATTGTCCCCCCTTTTTGAAGGCGCTTTTTTCCTCCGCTATCTTTCGTATCTGCTCAATCAAAAACATATGGATTTTTGAGCAGATAATCCACACGATTTCGAGCGATTACTATCTATCTATCTATCTGTAGCTGTTAGTTAACGGTAGCCCAAAAATGACGGAGGTCTATTATGACCTCCTTTTGCTTTTCTTCTTTTCACCGCCCTTTGCCACAGGCATTGCATAGCTTAGTAACTACAGACATAGAATTTGTGCTGCCGCTATGGATATTCCACTACATTAACTTCCCTACTTATGTTATAGAGACCCGTATGCGTTTCGCGACTTCTCATAATGGTATGGTGGTGCTGCTCTGGGTTTTTGACAGTAACGGCAAAGCGTGTCGTTCCGAATATCGCCCTATCTAGCTGGGTACGGGAAGAATTGCCTGTTCCCTCATGAGAGTAATCTCCCGCTATCTCATATGTATTGCGGTATTTTTCTGATACAACAGCACCTAGCACGTAGTTCCTTGTTGATATCTCACCAGTTAGCGTATTGTCAAAAACACCAAGGGTACCCGAAAAATTGGCCCTTGCATATGTCTTGTCTATCTTCGATGTGATACCGAGCTTTGGATCCTCAGGCTTAGAATCTATATTGATTGTTTGGCTATCTCGGTAGATTTCTCCCGTTCCTCGTGCACTCAGCTCGCCGGCAATCCCCGTAAAGCGTCCATGTGTTGCTATTGTTGTCGCGATATCTTCATAGCCTATACCCGTAATATCCCGCATGTAATATACAACCGCAGGATCGCGCGTATCAGTCGAATACAGATTCCCCCAGCCACTTGGGCAGTGCAACCAGTCTTCTTCTTCTTGTGCACTTGCACTTGTAAGTAGTAACGAGAGCACTACCAGACAAGCGATTATGCCAAATGCAATCGCTATCTTTTTCATCTTTTTCTCACCTCCTTTATGGTAGCATAATAGGTATTTTTGAATGAACTCAAAGGATATATAAATGTTTTGCAATTTTATCGTTCTGTTAAAAAATACACTTCATGAAGAGGGTTAGTTAACGGTAGCCCAAAAAGGGTGGAGGTCTGATATGACCCCCTTTTTTGCTCCTCTTCTTTTCACCGCCCTTTGCCACAGGCATTACATAGCTTACTACAGACATCGAATTTGTGCTGCCGCTATGGATATTCCACTACATTTACTTCCCTACTTATATTATAGAGACCCGTATGCGTTTCGCGACTTCTCATAAGGGTATGGTGGTGCTGCTCCGGGTTTTTGACAGTAACGGCAAAGCGTGTCGTTCCGAATATCGCCCTATCTAGCTGGGTACGGGAAGAATTGCCTGTTCCCTCATGAGAGTAATCTCCCGCTATCTCATATGTATTGCGGTATTTTTCTGATACAACAGCACCTAGCACGTAGTTCCTTGTTGATATCTCACCAGTTAGCGTATTGTCAAAAACACCAAGGGTACCCGAAAAATTGGCCCTTGCATATGACTTGTCTATCTTCGATGTGATACCGAGCTTTGGATCGTCAGGCTTAGAATCTATATCGATTGTTTGACGATCGCGGTAGATTTCTCCGGTTCCTCGTGCACTCGACTCGGCGACAATCCCCGTAAAGTATCCATGTGTTGCTACTGTTGTCACAACATCTTCATAGCCTATACCCGTAATATCCCGCATGTAATATACAATCGCAGGATCGCGCATAGGAGCCATATCCCGATCTCCCCAGCCACTCGGGCAGCGCATCCAATCTTCTTCTTCTTGTGCACTTGCACTCGTAAGTAGTAACGAGAGCACAGCCAGACAAGCGATTATGCCAAATGCAATCGCTATCTTTTTCATCTTTTCCATTTTCACCCCCTCATTATGATAATAGAGACTGACGTTATATAAAACTATCCCCTATATAAAACATTGTTTAAATATATGTGTTAATATTATATGTTTGAGTTTTCCTTTGGTGATGCTTCCTTTTTAAAGTTTAAATGCTTCTTTAGTAATGCATAATTTAGTTTAAGGTACATGTACAACAAGAGGTGACAAAGAAATTAGTAAACAGATGAAAAAAATCGCGATTGCGATAGTGGTTGTTGTAGTGGTTTTAATGCTGCAAGTGACAGTATACGCAAGCGGTCCCGTAACTTCTGATGTCTCGGCTTCGCCTAATCCCACCTATGGCGCACCTTCTGTCACTCTGACAGCGGAGCTCTCGATTGACGCTAATGCAATCCTAAAGGCTGCTTCGTCCGAGACAAAGGCAGGTGAAACCTCGGCTGTAGCAAAAGCGAAGGTGGCTAACACTTCAAATTTAAATTTTACAGGTATTATTATTGAAGATGTTGACTCGCCAAGCCAAAATTTAGTGAACCCAAATGAGTCTTTTAATGTGACTGTACATACACGCTACAACTTTAGCAGCGAGACGAATGTGGAGTTATGTCTGGTTGATTATGATAACTGGGTTCCTATTGACTGCAGAGCGCTCAATCTATCGGGAACCGGGAATAAATCGTTTCTTTTCGATGGCTTAGCTATTACCAGGCCAAAAGTGGTGAACCTGACGGCAGTCGTGGGATACAAGAACGAGAGCGAAAAATTAGTCCCGTCAGATGCATTCTATTTCCCTATTGTTGCATTAAACTTCACCATTAATAAGTTGAAGTTCCCGAGCACGGTAAAGTCAAATGAAATATTCAACGTGACCATAGAGGCCACTTACAATGTCGCCCCGGTGACAAATATAACTCTTGCCATATACGATTGGGATATAAAAGATTTTCGCACAGGAGGGTGGAGAACACTCTCAGGAAGCGATAGCCAGTCTTTTAATCTTACATTGACTGCACCACAATCTGTGGATATGGATTTAACCGTATCTGCATGGCTTTCGTACGAATCTGTGAATGAAACGATATACGTACTGCTTGGATACAGGAACTTCACCGTCAATGTTATTGATCTCTGGATTGCGGAAGCGGAATACGTTATTGATTCCCTCGGTGAGAACGGGACAGGTATTCCGATGAGTGCATTTGATGGTGCTTTTAACTCGTCAGCGGAGAGGGTTACTGCAAGTGTACCTATAGAGAATCTGGCAACTGGCAGTCACACGCTATACGTACGTGGTATGGATTCACAGGGTAACTGGGGTAATGCTACATCGGTGGTTCTTGATGTTACGTGTCCTATCTCGATCTCGAATATGGATTACCCGGCAGAGGCTATGCTATATAATCCCTTCACCGTAACCGTGAATACTAACTATTCCTTCGGATCAGAGACAAAAGCCAGGATAAGTGTATGCTATCGCGACACAGGGCAATTACTTGCTTCTTCTGACGAAAAGGCACTCTCAGGTTCTGGTAGCGGACTATTCCGCTTGGACCCGCTTGCAAAATCGCTTGGTCTTTTGAATCTGACTGCAAGGGCGGAGTATTATTTAGATAAGGAGCAAAAGTGGATATTCCGTGATAGCTCGGACTTCCCTATTATCGTGACCAGTTCTATCAGGATCACTAATTTAGAATATCCGGAAACGGTAAAGCAGTATAGCTTTTTCCATGTGACGGGGAATATAAATTACTCTGTCAGCGAAAGGATAAGGGTGAGGGTTAGTTTATACGATCAAGACAGAGAAGAAGAGATAGATAATACCGCCGAAATGGAACTCGCAGGAACAGGTAGCAAGCCTTTCCACCGTCTGGACGCAAACGCAAGAGCCACAGGAACTATGAATCTAAGCGCAAGGGTGTATTATTTGGACGACAAGGAGCAAAATTGGGTCTTCTGTGATAGCTTGAATTTCTCTATTTTTATCTATTAACCTTATTTTTTATAGCGTAATGCAATGATAACTAATAATACGGAGACATACAAAAGCTAAAAAATGGCGACGGGGAAGATAACTACAATATCAATAGCAGTACTGATATTAATGACAGTCTTATTATTGCCGCAAGTGCTCTCTATGGATGAAAGTACATTCGTAGCGAATGCTTCTGATAACGCCAGTAGTGAAGAATTGATCTCTGTAATCATAGAGTTAAACACCGATGCTACGGGCGTTGATTTGGGAGTCTCAGCAAGAAGAACCGCTTTTGATCGCGCAAAGCAAGAAGTTTCTTCCTTCACCGGCACAGCGGAACTGCGAGCTATGAGCTCTGGCATGAGCAGTGACCGAGTGCAGATAAAGCGAGACCTTCGCATTATTGATGCTATCTCGGCCGATATATCCCCTTCTATCCTGGATGGGCTCTTAGACTCGAGTGCAGTGAAACGGATTTTCCCGGACGAGAAAGTATATGCGCTTTTGGATAAAAGTGTTCCGCTAATCAATGCAACTAAGGTTTGGCAGTTGCGAGACGCAAATGGCAATCCCGTGACGGGAAAAGGTGTGGTAGTGGCGATACTGGATACCGGTGTGGATTATACTCATCCGGACCTCGGAGGTTGCAAAGGCTTTGGCTGCAAGGTAAAGGGCGGCTACGACATTGTTAATGATGACTGGGACCCTATGGATAACGATGGTCATGGCACAATGGTAGCGGGCATAATCGCTGCGAACGGAGCTTTAAAGGGTGTTGCTCCGGATGTCGAATTGCTGGTGTATAAAGTGTTAGAGCCTTCTGAGTCAGGCCCTGCGAGTGGTGATACGTCAGATGTTATTGCGGGTATCGGTGACGCGATAAAAGATGGCGCTGATATAATATGTATGAGCCTGGGTGGCGAATTGGGCACGACAGACGATGCGCTGGAATTGGCTGTCAATAGTGCTGTTGAATCGGGAGTTATAGTAGTAGCAGCGGCAGGTAATGACGGGCCATATATTGGCACGATTTATAGCCCTGCCAGCTATGAGAACGTCATTGCTGTTGGTTCGGTTGGAACAGCGACAATGAAGAAATTCAATCTCAAAGTGGTTTCTGAGAA
This sequence comes from uncultured Halobacteria archaeon, assembly GCA_964578735.1. GTDB lineage: Archaea > Halobacteriota > Syntropharchaeia > Alkanophagales > Methanospirareceae > Methanophaga. The sequence goes on from CAZOEM010000078.1 coordinate 7,843, forward strand.
TAAAACTCTGGATGCCTATCACATGCAACATTCACCTTTAATGAATATAAGTGGCGAGTTAGCTTATGCCGAATTGGGCTATCCCGAGAACTTCTCCAATCGGTCCTTTACAGGTAAGATCGCACTCGTTGAAAGGGGAGGGATTTACTTTTATGAGAAGGTAAAAAACGCATATGACGCTGGTGCCATCGGGGTGGTCATTTTCAATAATAGGACGGGGCTTTTTCGCGGTGAATTGGCAGACGAATCCGGGACAACTGTAGAATCCACGATACCAGCATTTTCTCTTTCGCAGAAGGATGGTAAATATCTTCTGGACCTCATGAATAGAACAACTGTGGTGGTTAGGCTGAATCAAACACAGGACGTTGATTATGATATAATTTCTTTTTTTAGCTCTTTGGGTCCGGGTCCGGGCTATACGATAAAACCAGACATTGTTGCTCCGGGTGCGGGAATCAATTCCACTGCCATAGGTGGCGGATATAATGCAACACACGAAGGCACTTCGCTTGCCGCACCACACTTAGCAGGCGCTTGCGCGCTTTTGCTACAGCTTCATCCCGACTGGACGCCAGCGATGATGAAAGCGGCATTGATGAACACGGCAGAGGATTTGGGCTATTGCTGCTTTATGGAAGGTGCAGGGCGAGTGGACGTGTTAAAAACCGCAACAGTGGACTTTATTGCACTACCATCCAGTATCAGCTCCACCACCGATGACTATGTAAATGAGACGATTACCGTCCAAAATTTGCGAAATTACTCCATCCCTCTGAATGTCTCGGTAATCCGGGAAGAGGCAATAGATTTCTATTTCGATCAGGCGAATGTGACCTCCCCCATCAATATTGATGTCACTCCTACTCTTACTCTTGGTCCAGGCGAAAGCAAACCGATTGACTTGTATGTTTCTCTGCCGGAAGTCCAATCGAATGTGCACTTTTGTGGTAGAATTGCAATTAATAGTACTAACACATCCCTTGCAGTTCCCTTTGCTTTTCGGCGGGCATCACAAATCGTTGATAACGGCTCGACTATCCAGTCTGCTATCAGGTCTGCATTACCCGGGGGTACGATTCTCGTTCCTGCTGGCGATTACCACGAGAATGTAAAGATAAACTTGCCGCTGACCATTCGTTCACTTGCCGGACCATCAAAGACGTTGGTAACTGCATCCAATCCCGGTGTGCCTGTGTTTGAGGTCAATTCAGAGGAGGTAACAGTTAGTGGTTTTGCAATTAGTGGAGGCGATGTAGGGATAAAGGTTGACAGCAGCAGTTCCTCTACTATCTCAAACAACTGTATTTCAAAAAACAACTACGGGATTCAACTGTATTTCTCTGATTCCACTCTGGTAGAGAATAATACGGTATTTAATTGTATTGATAATATAGACCTAAAATTCAGTAATAATAATTGGATTTCCAGGAACACCATCTCAAAAGGTGAAAATGGAATTCTGTTACAATTCTCTGACAGCAATAAATTCGCTAATAACACCGTGCAGGAGAATGATGTGGGCATAGCTGTAGAAATCGGATCCAAAGATAACATAATCTGTAATAATAACATGCTTAACAACACAAGAAAGCAGGTATCTATACAGTTTAGCAGTTCCAGTAACGTATTCAGGGGTAATTATTGGAGTGATTATAAGGGCAAGGACACTAATGACGATGGCATTGGCGACACGCCATATCTCTTAATGCCATATCTCTCAATAAAGGGGGGTGAGGAGGATAAACAACCGTACATGCAAGAGGATGGCTGGCTAAAAGAGGATTAACCTTTAGTGTTTGTATAGAGCGAAAATCCCAAATTACAAGCACCAAATCTCAAACAAATCCAAA
>CAZOEM010000079.1:0-9484 GCA_964578735.1 uncultured Halobacteria archaeon
AGAAGAAAGGATTAGCTATGTACAAGAAGGGAGACAAAAGGGGTGGGATTGATTGGGATATAAAATATAATAAATTAGCAGACGTTATGCGGATAAATAGCGATATGAAAAAGGTATATGAAATCTTGAATTGCACATGAAAGATGAAAATATTGTAAGGTAAGAAAATGAATAATGTGGCAGAACTGCTAAGCGGATGGATAAGGAAGAAGGTAGAAGAAGCATCTGCTGAGGGCGTTGTCTTCGGTATGAGCGGAGGGTTGGATTCTTCTGTAACTGCGGTATTATGCAAGAATGCATTCCCTAAAAGCACACTTGGACTGATAATGCCCTGTTTTAGTGATCCGGAGGATATAGCGCATGTGAAACAGGTAGCGGAAAAGTTTGATATAGAAACAAGGAAGGTGGACCTCTCGCCGGTCTTCCTCACGGTCCTTGAAACGCTAGGATCTAAAGCATACGAGGGGGATATAGCAACGGCGAACCTTAAGCCGCGTCTGAGAATGCTTGTGCTTTACTACTTCGCAAACAAGCTGAATTATCTGGTTGTCGGTACAGGAAACAAAAGCGAACTAATGATTGGCTATTTCACCAAATACGGCGATGGTGCTGCGGATATACTCCCATTGGGTGATCTTCTGAAGACTGAGGTGCGAGCTCTGGCTGAGGTGCTGGACATCCCAAAAGCGATAATAGAGATGCCACCTTCTGCTGGGCTCTGGGCTGGGCAGAAGGATGAAACAGAGATCGGAATGTCTTACGAGGTGCTTGATAAGATATTGGCGGCGATAGAGTCAAATGATTTCGCAGGTTGCGATCGGGATAAAGTCGTGAAGGTGAAGGCCATGGTTAAGAAGGCAGGACACAAACGGGAAAAAACTCCGGTTGCTTATGTATAAACTTTTTTAGGATGCAGATTCAGACAGATTTACACGGATTTAATTTTTTCCCGTGTTAATAAGTGTTAATCTGTGTCTATAATCAATTTTAGTTGGATATTATGCTTTCTTGTTAAGCTGCGTTTCCGTACGAAAAAAACAACAACCTTTTTATACTGAGTGGTATATGCTTACATATCGGCGTGAAAATCCGAATGTAAAATTCAATGGATAAAAAAGGAGAACGAGAAAAAATGGAAAGAAGAACGTTAGGGGTGATGTTATGTGTTAGTATAGGATTGTTGTTTTTTGCTCTTCCTGTGTTGGTAGCAGCAACAACAACAACCGAGGTGCACGTGTTAAAATATGCTTCTGACGGTACTACCGTGCTGAACGAAGCGACAGTAAACTACACGTGGTTAGAGACAAATTTGCAGGTTTACGGAGATGGCAGCACGCATTATTACCATCAGGGCCCTACTTTTAATGACAGTGATCCGTGGGATCCTGCGGAGTTTCAGAATATAGAGAACAGAGATTACGGTGCGGTGCGAGGGTCGGATGTTAAGGATATATGCAACCTGGTAGGGGGCATGTCTCCAGGGGACGAGCTAAAAATCAAGGCTTCTGACGGCTTCAGCAAGTGGTTCAACTACACAAACGTTTATGAGCCACAGCCACGGCAAGGTCCGTTGGTTCTGACATGGTAGCAAGCAGAAGAGGGCTACGTGCCCGACTATTATGAGGGAATGCGTATCATTTCCTTTGCTGATAACAGTACGAATCCCTGGGGCTGGCATGTATTTGGCAACTGGGACATGCACGAATGTCTCGCACCAAAATACTGGCATAATTACTCCGGAATCTGGCCTTCATCAAGTGGACTGTCTGTAAAGCACGTCAGTGAACTGCTAATTTACAGCATGGAAGGTGCTTCTGATGTCTTCTTCGACAATTCGGTCACACTTACGGAAGGCTACTTCTCTCTGACAGCATATAACTCGGGAACCGGATATTCCGTTAACAACCTTACGCCTCTGGGAGCACTTGATGCGGCTGCGACCGCAGGTGCTTTTGGCTACAACGTCACAGATAAGAAATACCAGTCAATGGGTATCCTGATGCTTGACGACATCCGGGATTATAAATACAACAAGTCGGGCAGCGACAAGTGGGCCTAGAGTTGCTCGGTAAATGATCATGTTCTGGATGACTGGGGTAATCCGGAAACCGAAGGTTTGAATATCTACGCGCTACAAGATAAAGATGTAGTGTACTACTACTACGGCAACGTGGAGCTACCAGATTACGGGTCTGAAGACGCTATTGCTGCGGTTAAGATCACGGTGAATACTGCGCTAAGTGATTGGGATCACGAACTTGTGGGTCTCCCGGAGCCATCGGAAGGCTGGGGACTCAAGCTGCTTGGAGATGTCGGGGACGTTATCACGCAGGCGGAATTTGAAGAAGCGGTTGCATGTCATGAGGTGACCTACACAGACGGTGACGATACCTGGACCGGTATTCCACTCTGGTACCTCGCTGGAGCGGTTGATGACGTTGAGACCAGCAGCCACTGGACATTTAACGACACTCTCGCCGCCACCAACTACAGGGTAAAAGTAATAGCAGCCGATGGCTACAATTACACCTTTGACAGTGGTAAAATCGCTCAAGACAAGGGCTATATCGTGGCAAATTCTCTGAACGGAGAGCCACTCGACTATTTATGCCTGCTAAAGCTTGTGGGCAGTGCAGTGTTCGGAGGAAACAAGATCGGGAATATTACAGAAATTGATCTTGTCGAACTTATCACTCCGCCACCTGCTACGGGTAGCTATAACCTCAATTTGATTGGTAAGATCACAGATGTGCTTTCTCAAGCTGAGTACGAAACTGCTGCGGATCATGGCGTAAACTGGACTGATCCTGATACAAGCGATGTCTGGGAAGGCGTGCCGCTCTGGTTCTTCTGTGGCTGGGTGGACGATCGAATACCACACGGTCCAGACGGTTTCAACGACAATCAAGCTGCTATGGGCTACAAGATAATTGTAAAAGCAGGTGACGGCTATGCCAAAGAATTTGCAAGTGCGGATGTTGCACGCAACGGCGGGTTTATCGTAGCAGACACACTGAACGATGAGCCGCTCTCCCAGGATGGTTCACACCCGCCCTGGCCACTCCGGCTTGTGGGCAGTGAAGTATCCGGAGGAAGCCGGGTAGGTAACATTGTTGAGATCGAACTGACAGAATTTGGTGTCTCAACAGAGGTGCCTTCGCTCCACATCATCAAGTACGATATGGATGGCACCACCATTCTGAACGATAAATATTGGCATTACTACTGGAATGATGGTGTACAGTATCCGTCATGTGCCGGTCTTTCCGCCAAGTACGTGGATACCATTGAGATATATTCGGCACATGCTACAGGCTGGAACCTCACGTTAGAAGGTGCATACAATGACACACTCGCCGCAGCAGGGTACAACATTACCATCATCGCAAGTGACGGATATAGCGTGACCATTGACAGTGGAGATACGATCCGAAACAGCAACTATATCGTTGCAAATACGCTCAATGGCACTCATATACCAGAAGACGACTCAAGTTGGCCGCTAAAACTCGTGGGGGCGAACGTATCGGATAGTTTGCTGGTCAAAGGGGTAGCGACGATAAAATTGGACTTTCTTCCCGCAATAAAGCTAGGGCAGAAATAGTTTTAGAGGTGGTTCACTGCCTCCTTCTTTATTTCACTATAATAAAAAGGAAGAAAAGAGATATGACGAGAAAGTTCACAGTGTGATGATGATAAATGCAAATGGGTGTGCGTTGGTAATGGTTAGCATAGCAGTGCTGGTTTTGACATTCCCCGTGCAGGCCGCCACAACAGAAGTGCACATGCTAGGGTATGCCTTGGATGGGGCGACAATGCCCATATCAATCACACTATGGGGGCCTTATATCACAGGCACTATGCAGGATTCAACGACAATCAACTGGAAGACGGAAAATGCAACCACAGGAACCGTAAAATATGCAACAGAAAGGTATTACAAAGAACATGGCGACTATAACCATACAATTACAGACACAGAAAGAAAGCAACTGCACCATCTTGACATTACGAACCTGACGCCGAACACCGTGTACCATTATCAACTCATATTAGGGCATGAATCCACTGGCGACCACAACTTCAAAACATACGGTGATGACTCGTTCACATTCATCGTTTACGGTGATACCAGAGCGCAAAGCCCGTTATTCACGCAGATGGAGAGGCACAAACTCGTTGCAAACCGTATTGCGAGAGAAAAGGATGTTTCGTTCGCGCTGCACACCGGCGATTTTGTCTGCACAGGAAATGACCAGGAAGAATGGGATAGATTCTTCGAATCCGGCGGGGCGATGCTGGCAAATACGACCATATATCCTGTGCTTGGCAATCATGATGATAACCATACGAATTACTACGAAACTTTTGGTGTTCCGGAATACTATTCGTTCGATTGTGGAAGTGCACACTTTTCCGTGCTCGATAGCAACGATTGGGCAATGCCTGTCATGACCAAGCAGACAGAATGGCTACGAAACGATATTGTCTGCAATGCAACCTGGAAATTCGTGTCGTTCCATCATCCGATATACAGCTCGGATGAAGATCATGAAGGTGGCTGGAAGAACGCTGTGTGGGAAGATATTTTCATAGACAATCGTGTGAATGCTGTCTTCAATGGTCACGTACATGCTTACGAGCGATATGAAGAAAAAGGGGTTCAATATGTGGTTGTAGGTTGTGGTGGGGCGCCGTTGTATCCGCTTGCAGAAGCTAAGATACAGGGTTATCAAAACAGCTTTGAACATACGCTCGGATATGTTAAGATAACGATCGAAGGCGCTAATGCAACAATGAACGTGATACAAGTCGCTGACGTCTCAGGAGATAACAAAGAGGTTACACACATTTATCCGCCGAATACTGTATTTGAGACCGTGGTCCTCAGTTCATGCCCCGCTACGCAAACAGAGAGATACACGGATTGGATACCTGCGATTAGATGGGGGTGGAATGAATGCGAAAAGATTTGTTTTTAATGATAATATACGTCTGCTTTGGACTGCTGTTCTTAACGCCACTTGTATCGGCAGATGGCACTACCGAGGTGCATATTGCGAAGTACGCGAACGATGGCACTACATTAGTGAACGAAACGACAGTTGATTACGAATGGATGATGCTAAACCTCAAGGTTTACGGTGACGGTGTAACACACTACTACCACCAGGGGCCTATCTTTGAGGACTGCTGGAATGAAGTACACCCAAATGAGACCTATGACAATAGGAATCCGAGCGAGGATATGAATGTACAGGGGAAAGATATGGGAGCCGTAAAAGGGACAAACGTTAAGGATCTGTGTGATCTGGTCGGAGGCATGTCAGAGGGTGATACGGTTGAGGTCAAGGCGAGCGATGGATTCGGTTTGAAGTTCCCGTACTCGAACGTTTACGAACCCGATCCGCGACAGGGTCCGATGGTTGTGACGTGGTATACGGTTGATGCAAATGAAAGCGGCGAGATCAGTGGGTACGTGCCGGACGGTTATTCTAACGGCATGCGCCTGGTCTTCTTCGCCGATACGACCGTGAATCCGTGGGGTAAGCACGTATTTGGCATCGCAGATATGTGCGCATGTCTGCCTGATGATTGCTGGCACTACTATCAATATCCCGACTACCCGACTACGACCGGGTATACAATGAAGTACGTAAATGAAATAAGCATATATGGCAGTACAGAACCGCCGGAATTAAGTGCAATCTCTGTTTCACCTGCGAACATAACACTGGACGAGGGTGAGACACAACAGTTCAATGCAACAGCATACGACACGGAAGGCAATGAACTGCCAATTATCAGATTTACGTGGACAAGCAGCGCGGAATACATTGGGACAATAGACGACAACGGTGTATTTGACGCAGAAACAGCAGGCACTACCACGATAGCAGCAGAAAACGGGACCGTAAGCGGGCTGGTGAATGTGACGGTACGGGTACATGAAGAAGATAGAAGAGATAGGACGTATAGCAGTGATAGTTACGGTGACTCAGAGTTTAGTCCCGATCTAACAGCGATTTACGTCTCGTCACAGTCGGTAACTGTAACTGCCCGTGACGCTACACAACAGTTCAATGCAACTGCATACGATCAAAACAATCATGAAATGGACGATATTGTTTCCAACTGGTCAAATAGCAATACAACAGTTGGAACGATAAATACCACAGGGTTTTTCATCGCTATTGCTTCGGGAACGACAACGTTAAAAGCGGCAAACGGAACTGTGAATGGCACGTCAAATGTAACGGTATCCATACCAACACCCACGGGAACACAACAAGTAAACGTAACGCCTTCGCCATCGCCTACACCTCGTCCAACTCCTACGCCCGTGCCATCTGCGCCACCAACACCCAAGGAAACGCCCGCGCTAACCGCTACGGCAACACCATCAGCACCGGGATTTGAAGCTTTATTTGTACTCGCGGGATTTGTTGTGGGTGCTTACGTGCATAAACGGAGGAAAACGTTAAAATGAACCAAAAGATAGTGCGCGGGATTTCGCTGTTTCTGCTTTTGGTATTCGCAACGTGCCCTGTTCAAGCAGCACCCACGACGGAAGTGCACGTGATATTATATACAGAGGCTGGAACTGCCTTAGACGAGACGACAATAACGTACAAGTGGCTGGAACAGAATTTACCGGTCTATGGCGACGGAATAAGACATTACTACCATCAGGGGCCGGTATTTGAAGGCGATAAATGGGACAAGAACGAGACGACAAACTTCAAGGATAGAGGTGCCGTAAAAGGTACGAACATAAAGGATTTATGCGATTTGGTAGGCGGTATGTCCCCGGACGATGAGGTGATGGTTCATGCACCGGACGGTTACCATGTAGAGTTCGGCTATACAAACGTTTATGAACCGCAACCCGGACAGGGACCGATAGTACTATGCTGGTATAACGGTGAGGACACAGAAGTCGGTGAGCGTCAGGGAACGGGGTATCCACCCGACTATTACACGGGAATGCGTCTAGTATTCTTTGCGGATAATTCATCCAACCCAGAGGGTAAACATGTCTTCGGCAATTGGGACATGCGCGAATGCTTACCGGAAAATAGTCGGCACTTCTTCGGGGACATGTATCCTTCAACCGGGGGTTTATCGGTGAAATGGGTAGACGAGATAAGGATTTACCGCGGGGGATACACAGGCGAAGTGGGGGGTCCCGCGAAATCTATGCACACGCCTACATCATGTCCACTACCCGGATTTGAAGTCGTATTTGCAATTGCAGGGTTGATGTTGGCTTTTTATGCTTTAAGGAGGCGGGAAAGATGAACGAAGACCGCGAAATCATCGGATTTGTAGTTATTATTATTGCTGTGATAGGCATCGGTGCTATCGCTGCCGTTATGTATACACATCCTTTTGGAGCGCCTGAAGAGAAGATCAACTGGAACCTGACATTGATTGGCACGGCAGAAAAAATAGTGACCTTTGATGAACTAAACATAATGCCGTCTTACGAGGCTTATGGCGGATTCTTTAGCACTGTGGGCATCGTAAGTGGACCGTTCAAATGTAAAGGTGTCCCGGTGGAAGACTTATGTGCCCTTGTTGGTGGCATTAACAGTTCTGATGCGCTCCGGGTATCCGCACCAGATGGATACATGAGGGTCTTCACTTACGACCAGTACAAGGGCAGTTTTGTCACTTATGACCATGAAACTCTTAGAGAGGTACCACACAGAGAATTGAAGATGATCTTAATGTATGAACAAGACGGTGCACCGCTATCAGTGGATGATGGCAGACCGCTCAGGATTGCTATTGTCTCTGAGGAGAAACTATTGACGGAAGGGCATTACTGGATTAAGTGGGTGGATAAAATGGAGATTCGAGCTATCAAGGATCATAATAAAGGCGGAGTTCACAAATAAATGATGAAAGCGATACACATTACAGTTCTGATACTAATTGTTGCGGTGGTTGTGAGCACTGCGATTTACCTGCAACAGGAACAGGAAGAGACGAAATTGAAAGTGATCTATGCAGGAAGCCTGATTGTGCCTTTTGAAGAACTAGAAAAGCAATTTGAAAGCCAGCATCCCGGTCTGGACGTGCAGATGGATGGGCATGGGAGTATCCAGGCGATCCGGCAGGTAACAGACATACACAAGGCGGTGGATGTGCTTGCGGTTGCCGATTACTCATTGATTCCGGACATGATGTATGCTACTAAAAATGGTGATTATTACGCGGACTGGTACGTTAAATTTGCAACGAATCAGATGGTCATTGCTTATAATAACAAGAGCAAATACGCAGATGAAATAACTGAATCGAACTGGTATGAAATTCTGGCACGACCGGATGTAACGTTCGGGTTCTCGAACCCTACGTTGGACTCGTGTGGATACCGAACCTTAATGGTGACTCAACTCGCGGAATTGTACTACGATAACCAAACGATTTTTGATGATTTAATCGCGTGTAATTTCGATCCTACTATCTCGGTAACCAAAAATGGCGATACCCACATCGTATTTGTACCGGAGATATTTGAGCCACGAGCAGAAAAAGTGGTTGTCCGAGGCGGAAGCGTGCAGTTATTAGCACTGCTTGATTACGGTGGGCTTGATTATGCCTTTCAATACAAGAGCGTGGCACTGCAACACAGATTGCGGTTTTTGGAATTGCCCCCTCCGATTGATTTGAGTTCGTCCGAATATAAAGGGGAGTACAAAAAAGTTATAGTTCAACTAGGATTTCAACGTTTTGCTTCTGTGGGTATCGAACGAGTCGGCAGACCGATTTACTATGGGGTGACAATACCACTGAACGCGCCACAGCCCGAACTCGCAGTGGAGTTTGTGAACTTTGTGATAGGCGATGAGGGGCAGAAAATTTTAGAAGATATGAGACAACCACCTCTTGTTCCTGCAGAAGGAAGGGGCTTATTTCCTGTTGCATTAAAGTTGCACTGAACTATGGAGAGGAAGAGATAGAAGTGTTAAACGTGCCTTTAAGAAAGTTCTATGAAAGAAATACATGGGAGTTTAAGTTTTTTTTTGAGAGGTGGGGGTGATGTTGTATTCTCTCCTCGCTCCTTTCAGAAACTTTGTCGGGACAAAATTCTTGCTTTCCGATTTTGATGGTTATCGCGAGTTTTCGAGTTTGATTTCTTTTTTACGGTCGTATTTTCTCAACTTCACCGGACTTTTTTGCTTTATTTCGAACTACAAGATTACACAGATTTACACGAGAAAACAGTTGAAGATGCAAGATGCAAAACATGTAGCCTGTATCTATCTCTTTTCTACTTGCCCCGTTTGGAAACTTTGTCAGGACAATTTTCTTCTTTTCTGGTTTTAACGGATATTACGAATTTTCGATAAAAATTTCGTCCTATTTCTTTTAAATGAGCGCGTTTTCTCATCTTCACCGTGCTTTTTTTCTTTGTTTTGCAAATAGACTTGTTATATGGGCTATTTTGAGGAATAAACGAAATAGAAAAGCT
>CAZOEM010000080.1:0-9430 GCA_964578735.1 uncultured Halobacteria archaeon
AAAACTCAAAGGAGCTATGTGGATATTACGCAGGGATATAGAAGAATTGACAGGAAAATATGTCCCACGTAAATTACCAAAGAGCCATGAAAATATTGTTATTGATACATAAATTATATTGTTTGCCCATTGCCCTACCAATGTTCTCTTGAAGAGAATAGATCGAATTTAAATAGGCTGAGCCCATGTGAGGAAACGGTTAAAAAGAAATGACCCAAAGGGATTATGAAGAAGAAGCGGAAAAATTAGTCAAATTATTTTACAACTATCTGGCGCAGGAAAAAGGGCTAAGCGAAGAAACCGCCTCTGAGCATGCGCATAACATCAGCTTCTTCGCACTTCACTACCTCATAGGCTACGAGGGAAAAAACCTACTGGAAGTTACCGGGATGGGTATCGAAGACTATCTCGGTAACTGGTATATCCGAAAAGTCTGGAACAGTAGCAAGAGTGATGTTCGCCCTATACTTGTCGCGTTTAAGAAATTCTACAAGTTCCTGCATGAATGCGGCCGTGTGGACAAAGACCAATTGGATGACCTCCTATCGGCGTGTAAAAACCCTCGAAGATATATCCGCCGATTTGAATCTTACGATGAGCTCGACCCGGACAGTGAGACCTGGGATATAGACTACGAGGGCTGGTTTATGGACGAATATAATGAAGAAGAGCTGGAAGTGAACTACGAGCAGCCATTTGAAGTAAATGAAAAAATTAGTAGTGCGTTTTCAAAAGACGATTTACGTTTAAGTCGTACAACAGTGCTGAACGATTTTCAGACTTTTTTGAACTACCTATCAGCACATAACGGCATGAAACTGACTGCCGCAAATAGTTTTATCTCTAGGAGAGATATCTTTGCGTTGAACGAAGCGATGAGCAGTCCAGAAGAACTCAAAAACACTGCCAATCAGCCCGATTCGAGAACGATACACCTGTTCTACACCATAAGTAAAACGCTAAATCTATTCGTTCTGAGTGTAAACAACAAGTTAGAGGTGACACCGCGGATTGATCTTTTCAAGCAGCTATCACAGAAGGAGCAATTTGTCGTGTTATTTGATGCTTTGTGGAACGAAACTAGGTGGGGTAAAATCTTACCCCCTGATAGTGAGGGAAGCCCGGAATCGGTGAAAGAAGAAAGGGGGAATATTGCTTCTGCACTATCAGAATGCGAAGTGGACGAGAAGTATCAATTTGTAGATTGGATAAAGGGATTTTGCAGAGTGCCAGGAAGCGCAGAAGACGAACTGTCTTTGATTAGCGGTCTAGCAGTTTATCTTTTCTCTGTTTTTGAGGCGCGAATTGTCCCGGCGCTCACGATATTCGGGCTTCTCGATTTTGGGTTTAAGAAAGACAGAAAGGAATATCTCGTTAATCACGGTTTGGGAATCGAATGGTTCACAATCACTAAACTCGGGAAAAAGATATTTGGGGGTATAAGATATTAGAGAACTTGTCAGAAGAATGAACGTAAGAGAAACCGGAATAGACGAGGGGATATCGGAAGTAATCGTTACAACGAGATCGGCATCTGGCACCTTCAATGCTGCCCCTATTGGTATAATAACTACAACTAACAACGAACATTTTGTGAAGCTATACAAAAGTTCAAGAACTTTTACTAATGTGCAGGAAACGAACAAATTGGCAGCGAATGTAACCAGTGACGCGATCTTATTCGTGAAAACAGCATTAGACAATCTGGGTGAATCATATTATTCATCTCTTTCTAGCTTTCCTGTACTAAAAGAAGCGAAATCATGGATACTATTCCAGGCAGTTTTGGCAGAGAAGAGCACTGAATATTCACTCTTTCAATTGGAGCCCCTTACCGTAATAATCAATTGTAAGGAGCTAAAAGCGATAAACCGAGGGCTTAATGCGGTGATTGAAGCCACTATACTCGCAACGAGGTATCTCATAGTCAACAATGAGCGAGAAAAGGAAGAGCTAAAAAAACAGATGGCGCGTTATGCCAAAATAGTCGAAAAATGCGGCGGTCATAGAGAGAAAGAAGCGATAAGAATTCTGGAAGAGAAGTCTTTCGTAATTGTTTAGTTAAGCACCAGATTAAAGCTTTTTGCATGCAAAAAGGTCTGTGTTAATCTTGTGTAATCTCGTGGTTTTCCAAACACTCTTTCACCATCTTTATTGCGCACAGATCACCACAGATAGAGCATGCATCACTTTCCGAAGGTCTGCTATTTCTTATCCTTTGCGCCTCCTCTGCGGTCATTGCAATCTCAAATTGCTTCTTCCAATCGAGGTTTCTTCTTGCATATGCCATCTCATCGTCTAATCCTCTAGCCCGTTCTCGTTGCCCATCTTTTACCAGGTCCGCGACATGCGCAGCGATCTTCGTTACGATCGTGCCTTCCTTTATGTCGTCCACAGAGGGCAATGCCAAATGCTCTGATGGCGATACCATACAGAGGAAGTCTGCACCGTACATCCCCGCGACCGCACCACCGATCGCACTCACGAAATGGTCGTATCCGGGTGCGATGTCTGTAACAAGAGGCCCTAATAGATAAAGCGGTGCAAAATCAGTCACATGCTTTATTATCTTTACCGATGCTTCTATCTCGTCTAATGGCACATGCCCCGGGCCTTCGACCATTGCCTGTACGCCTTCTTCACGAGCTCGCTTCACGAGTTCGCCAAGCGTAATGGCTTCTGCAAATTTGGCACGGTCGGAAGCATCGGAAATGCAGCCTGGACGCATACCATCGCCCAAACTGAGCGTTAAATCATACTCATTCGCTATTTCCAACAGGTAATCATATTCTTCATAAAAGGGATTCTCACGCTCGTTATGCATCATCCAAGCAACGAGGAACGCGCCACCGCGACTAACAACATCTAATATGCGTCCGCTAAGTTTTAATCGTGCCAGCGAATTCTGATTGACACCTGCATGAATGGTAACAAAGTCTATGCCGTCTTTTGCATGGGTTCTTACCGCGTTGAACAGGTCATCTGAACTCATGTCCACTACTGCTCTTACGTCCGCCTTCTCTAAAGCCGCTTGGTATATCGGAACCGTCCCCACCGGTACATCTACCTCTTTCAAAATCGCTCTCCTGGTTGCATCTAGATTCCCACCAGTAGAGAGGTCCATTATAGCATCAGCGCCGTATTCTACCGCAACCGTTGCCTTTCTCACTTCTTCCTCGGCGCTAACATAATCCTTTGACGTACCCACGTTAACGTTCACTTTCATACTCATCCCAGCGCCAATAGCTTTTAGCGTTATATCACTCTCCTCCGCTCTCTTTGCGTTTTTAGGGATTACCACTCGACCTGCTCCAAGGAGTTGTTTCACTTTTTTCACTTTAATCCCCTCAGCAAACGAAATTTTTTCTAATTCCTTCTCTTCCCACTTGTCGGTGCCCGAATTGCTGTTCATTTCTTACTTGTTTTTCCCATCCTAGATAGTTAGATATAAGCCGACATATGATATATATACCCCCTCAAAGATATAAAATGTTTGTTACAGTAATCTCCCTGATTTTTCCAAAACGGAAAGGAACAAAGAGACGGGGATAAACGCCATAGACTCAAACCGCTCATATTGATTCTTTGTCAAAACTATGTATTCTGCGATGCCATTTATTCTCATAATTTCTCTCTTGTCTACTTCCTCTTTGTATTTCACTTCTATACCCCTGAGCTCTTCTTTCTTTTTATATATGAAATCCAATTCTTTTCCCGTGGTGGTGTAAAAGAACGACAAATATGTCCTCCATTCCTTTATATACGGCTCTTCCTTCGTTTGAACCAGATGATTTGCCACCACGCCCTCCATTATTTTATCTTTTTCCCTCTGCAAGTTCTCTCGGGAATCTTGAAAACCTTCTAAACCGGAAAAGAAAGACTCTACACAGTAATATAGGAAAGGGGTGGAGAAATAGATTTTTTTATTCCCTTTTAGCTTCGTTTTTCTTTTCGCGATGTCCCGAGAATGCACTACCTCTATCAAGAAAGCATCTTCAAGTAGCTCCAAATACTCTATCACCGTCTGATGACTCAGTTCCAAATCTTTGCCCAGAGTCGTAAAACTGTATTTAGACCCATACCGCTCAACAATACTTCTCATTAACTCCCTCGCTATCGTCTCGCTCCTCCTTATCTTCGAAAGGTCACCCAGAACAATCCTCATAAATGTCTCATAGAGTTCATCGCCTATCCATTCTTCCTTCTTCTCAAACTTATTCTCAAAAAACTCGTTTATAACGCCCGGAAATCCACCGGTCAAGAGATATAAGTCCAGCATGTAATCCAGTTCCTCTTTAAACGGCATTATCGCCTGCATTTTGCTCATCATCGAATCCAAATCATCATCCATGCTCATTGGAATATTTCTCAACTTTGCACTCAATATTTTCAAAGCGGCGGAAAAATCAGACGATTTTACATGTGCCGCTATCTTAGCTATGGTTTGCAGGACAAAATCCCTGAACGTTAACGGCTTGAAACGATATACGTTACCTTCGACTCTCCTACCCGGCAACCTTTCTGTCTTCTCCTTTATTTTCACCGCCGAAGACCCGGTAGCTAAAAGAATAAGTTTATCTATAAAATCGGAATCCGCTAAGGTTTTTAATTCCAGATTCCACTCTTCTAAATATGTTATTTCGTCCAAGAAGATATACAATGGTTCTTTGTCCCTATTCGTCTGAACAAAGTTATTGATTACATTTCTCAATTCTTTCCTCGATGCGAGCCTGTCACAAGAGATATATAAAATAATGTCGGGTTCTACGCCACTGTTCAAAAGATACAAGATCATTTGCTTCATATAAGTCGTCTTCCCACTCTGTCGTATTCCTCTTATTATGTATATGTTTCCATTTTCTAGCTTTATTTTCCTTCTTTGAAACTCTGTAAAAGCACCTTTTGCCTCTTTAAGGTTTTTGTCGTATCTCCAGAACTCATCGCCATATTTCCACCATGAGTTTTGGTTTATCAAATCCGCTATCCGCATAATAGTAACTATAATCACCAAATATATAAATATTTAGGTTATCCAGTTACCATAATAAAAACTTTTTTGTGAATCTGTGTGATCGTCACTATTAAAACGCGCTATTTCCGGAATTCTACCCCATGTTGCAAGCTTGTCCTTATATATTACAAGCGCACCTTCAATGCCTTCCACGTGGTCGATCGAATGGAATGCCTTTGAAATAGATTGTGCACCTGTGACGGAATTGCATAGCGCCGTAGCTGCGGCATCGGACAAAGATGCGCTATTAGATATCACCGTTGCTGCATCTGCGTGCCCAAAGCTTATGGAATGTCCTACAGTACCCGAGGATGTGCATATACCCACCATAGTGGCAGAAGGTTTTATTTTGAGTGCAACTTTGTTCGAGAAGGGACTTTCTCCTGCATATATGCCTACAAGTATCTCTCTATCACTTATCAATGCAACATCGCCACCATTATCCACCATTGCGTATGTCGCCCCGGCATCTCGCATTGCCTCTACCGCGAACTCAGCTAATGTGCCTGCAACTGCTGACATTGGCCCTAAGCCGAATTTTTCCGATGACTCTATCATTCTTCGCACTATCGCCGGTATAGTAGCAGTACCGACCTCTGTTTCTTCTACCTGGTAGCTTTCAAGCGTTACAAGGAAGTAAGGATGCCATCGTACGAATCGTTCCAAATCCTTTCTTCGTTGCGTTAACTCGTTTTTTGCAGTCTCTATGTACCTCTTTTCGTCTGCGGTTATCCATACGAACGTCTCTTTCAGCCTGAAACTTTCCCTCATCAAAGATCCACCGTTTCTTGTGCTGATTCATCAAAATCGAACACTTTTTCACTTAAAATCATAGCAATCTCATCCCTGTTCTCTTCCGTAACAACAATTATCTCAAAATCGCGTTTTATCCGCCTTACCAGCTCGTGCTCTGACCTCAGATGCACAGAAACAATGAGATGTTTATCACTTTTCATCGCTTCTTCCACCGCAGCGATGAAGCGAATAGACTTCAGCTCCATAGGCCCTATTTCATCAACGAATATCACTGCTATATCAGGACTTGCTACCGCATCTTTTATTGAGTTTGCACCGATGGAATCTAAGTCTATTAGGTTTACCCCATATTTACCCACTTTGGGGCCCCCCTGGTGCACGTGTGCCAGAATGCCCATGACGCCGGAAGTTATGTCTTCTATGGAGAAACCTACTCGCCTTCCCCCTTCACGTATGTCGGAAGTAAGCATACCACCCACAGCCATCCCTTCCACTTTCAATCGCCGTATCACTTCTTTTATAATCGTTGACTTCCCTATCTTCGGCTTCCCGGTTATTCCCACTTTTATTTTCACGTCTTCTCTAATAGATAAAAACAAGAAAATAAATTATTTTATTGACACAGATTAACGCAGATTGACACAGAAGAAATTTAATCCGTGTAAATCTGAGTAAATCCGCGTCCTAAATTAAATGGGTAGAAGGTATACTTTATATACAATAAAAAATGGAGATCGAGAAGACATATTGTGAGGCGTTTGATGGATTAGTCGCAAGGATATGCATAACTGCGAGAGATGATAAGAGCTTGAAACGAGCGGCTTTCGGCGCTACTGCATTGCCTTCCACTGTCTTTGGTGAATCGGAAGGTGGGATAGAGAAATGGTTGAACGAAGACGAAACACCAGACGGAAGAAAAGGTGCACTTGTTCAGCTATGGGTGAACTATGGCGAAAATGCCGTTACAAAGCTGGACTATGAAATATCGAAACGGATACGACAGGGGATACTGGTAGTGCCTACGACTTCGGTCTTCAATGCGCTTGATTCGGAATTGAAAATAGATACCATGAATAGAATAGGGCATTGCGGCGATGGCTACGAAACAATAGAAAGAAGATTTGGACGGGAAGTAGTAGCGGTGCCCATAATGGTGGGTGAGTTCCTTGTGGAACATCGCATAGGGTATAATAAGGGCGTAATGGGTGGGAATATATGGCTCCTTGCCGAAACTTTAGAGGCCGCTTTAGAAGCGAGTGAAGCTGCAATCGGCGCAATAGACCGAATAGAAGGTGCAATCACCCCTTTTGATGTCTGCGCTGCGGGTTCTAAACCGGAGACGAAATATCCCGAAATAGGGCCCACGACCAATCATCCTTATTGCCCCACGTTAAGGGCTAAAATAAGCGGGTCAAAAGTACCCGATGGTGTAACGGCCATTCCCGAAATAGTCATAAATGGGCTTTACCTCGATTCGGTAAAAAGGGCGATGAAGGCGGCAGTGGATAGTGTACGCGATGTGGAAGGCGTGGTGAAAATATCAGCGGGTAATTACGGCGGTCGCTTAGGCCGATATAAAATCTATTTGGATGACTTATGAATATCGCATTAACGCCTGTTACGAATTCACCGTTATCGTTTTGCCTTCCATTACTGCCTCTTCCGGAACATTTACTTCTTTTTCCTCAGTCCACGCCACCGTTGCGTTTGTTACATAGCCCACACTTAGTTTATATGGCGATGCGAAAACGTCGAAATTCGTGCCGCCGTCTATCGGTCCCGCCGTTGAATAGGGCACGGTGAACTCGTATGTGCCGTTTGACATCATTCGCTCGGCATATATAAATTCGCGCCCCTGATTGGTAGACACATTTGTCGCTATTTCCACTAGGGAACCAATAGGTGTGGTTCCTTTTAGCTTCGCGCCTTTTACGTATTCGAAGACCTTCACATATTTTATCGCTTGCCCACCCATGACGATTATGGTACTTGGCGATTCATGAATAAGCCGGTAATGTCGTAACGACTCCAGATAGAACTCTTCACTTAGTGCTACTCCCCGACCATCGAAAATGTGAAGTCGTGCCACCATCGTGCTGAAATATTTTGTACTTGGCACTATTTGAGGGCCTTTGTCCGGGTCATCAACTTGAGTGTAATATCCCCCTATATCACCAAACCAAACGGTCATTGCACCGAATTTATTATAAAATGCGTTGAATGCATCTGCCATCATGAAATCTGTCACCACATATTTCACGTCAAGCGCATCGGCAACATTGTTCGCTTCGCTTACGTTCGTTGTAACGAAGAATACGCACGCACCCGGGTCGTTACCCCGATAAGGTCCTCCTATGCCCTGCTGTCCGAACGGATTGGCAACGGGGATTCTACGGGCGATGCGTGTAATCCAATGTCCATAGTCCCACCAGCTTATTACAGAATATGCCGATTCCGGATAGTTATAATCCTCTATTTTATTGGTTGTTTCATTGAGCGGTGGTCGGTCATAGTGCGCATAATAGTCCACACCGGTATCGGGCGTGTTATTCCGCATCCAGGAAAGTGATTCGTACCAATCGTCAGCAGGACCACCACCATATTTCGCACTTGCTAAAGATGCATTTAACGGTGGGAAAAACACAACTACGCCAATAATGAGACACGTAAATATGAGCTCCGGACGTAAATAGCGCTTTACTTTTTCCATTTCCGGTCTCTTCTTGTCATTATACACTTTCTTAGGCTTCGTCTTTTCTACACCTGCACCCCCTTTCGCCTTCCCCTTTATCTTCACCCCCGCTTTTTCTACCACATCGCCAGCGCCTCTAAGCCATACAAACTCAATTATCTTCCAGGAGACGAATCCGCAGAGAAGTGCAACGTTCACCGCGTAATATGCCGCAAACCTATTCTGACTGAGACATGCGAACAGCATCACAGCACTCCATACGAGGATCAATGTCTCTTCTGCCCGGAATTTCTTCGCTATGTTATAGCCGATCCAGGGAAAAGCAGCGAAGGCAACGAAAAAGGGCGTGGTGAACCAGCGCCAGGCTTCACCATCTGTGAATTTACCGCTATATTGTGAGATAATATGCATGGGGTGAACCTCCGCTATGGTTAAACTTGACTCAGAAGGGATAAAAACATGGAGCGCTCCGACTATCTTTGAATATATGGGCAGATGCAAAGCGCTCAAAATGGCAATGGATATTACAGCAACTGCCAATATCGCAATAGGATACCCATAAGGGTTTATTTTCTTGTAGTGCATCAAAAAAGAAAGAGCACTTAAAATAGCAAATACCGCTATGGCAAGTAGAAGCGAAATAAACGAGATACCCATTGCAGAGCCAATATAAGGTACAGGAGCAATCATCACTAACGGAATAATAAAAACCGGGACGGCAATAATACAAAGGTAATCAGTGCTCACGCCTCTTACATGATCTAACACATACTGTACCACTGCATATATAATCAGAACAAAGATGAAGAGTGAGGCACCCATCCACGCGAGGTAATAACTTCCGAGGAATAAGCCGCCGAAGAAGGAATAAATCAGTGGCCACTTCAAAGAACTCCAATCCTTATCTAATATTGAATGGAATGTTATTCCATTCTTCTTCGCCGCCTTTATCGCTAAAATGATGAAAAGGA
>CAZOEM010000081.1:0-9336 GCA_964578735.1 uncultured Halobacteria archaeon
TGCTTATCCCACCATTTTTGGGTGAATGCAATGCATTAGGCGGCATATTAAGTGCTCGGCTTTCCTCTATGTTGCATATCGGGACGGTGAGTCCAAAGCGTGTCCCGGATAAACTAGTGTCTGCTAATTTCATGGTGATGTATACCCTATCCGTATTTGTATTTACATTTGTTGGCGTTTTGGCATTCGTTGCGAGTAGCTGCCTTGGCGTAGCCACACCATCGTTATTAAAAATGCTATTCATATCGCTCATAGGCGGCATTTTATGCACAACTTTTCTTAACTTTGCTTCTTATTATATCGCAATATTATCCTTTAGATTTGGTTTGGACCCGGATAACGATACAATACCACTAATAACCAGCTTAACCGACGTAGTAGGTGTATTATGTCTCATGTTTGCGATGTCAATAATCCTATAGCGAAAACCTTTTTCTTCTGGTAAAGCTTTCCTTTTTCTAAAGAAAAGGTTTCTATGCAACTTCCTACGAGATATAGCAGTGGATGTAAGAATATAGACGAGCTGTTAGGCGGCGGGTTCGAATCACGCACGGTAACGCAGTTATACGGCGAGGCGGGCAGCGGAAAGACTAATATCTGCCTCCAGGTAGCGATAGGATGTGCTAAAACGGGTAAGGCAGTAGTTTTTATAGATAACGAAGGATTTTCGCCTGAAAGGTTTATACAGATCGCCCGCTCGAATAGCGAATCAGAAGATGTGGAAAGTATAGCACGGCGGATAATAATATACGAGCCACAGAGTTTCGAGCAGCAAACGTCAAGCATAGAAGAGCTAGAAACGGTAATAAAGGAAAGAAACGATGTGGTACTAGTAATCCTGGACTCGGCAACTCTTTTCTACCGATTAGAGCTGGATGAAGAACGGAGTATATATTTGAGACGAGTATTGGCGAACCAGATAGAGCATCTTCACGAACTCGCACGCAGGCATGACCTCGTTGTTATAATAACCAATCAGGTATATGCAGATATAGAGAAAGGCAAATTACGTCCTTCCGGCGGATATATGCTTGAGCATATCTCGAAGGTGATAGTGCAACTGGAGAAAGCGGCGGAAGGTGGAGGTAAAAGAAGAGCCATCTTAAAGAAGCACCGGTCTATGCCTGAAGATACCTCTTGCGAGTTCTTCATCACGAGTAACGGTGTTGAGGATAGACCAAGATGAGTATATGAGCAGGTTTGAGGTCTTAGGTTTGAGTTGTTAGAGAAATATATATGGAATGATTATCAACGATAATATTGGAGAAAAGGGAGGTAAGAAATAATGAACAAATGTACTTGTAAGATATTGGAACTTTCAGTCATTTTGGGTTTTGGAGTTATCTTGCTTGTGACTTCACCTTTTATTGGAGTTGCGGGTGCAAGTTCCGCTGGAGTTGGTAGTGGCAGCGGTGTAGTCGCTGCCATTGAAGCAGGCGTGACATCCGTCGATGAAGAAGTAGGAATTTCAGCATATGCAAATGTTAGAGAGGATGGGATGTTGACGTACACAAACGAGGAATACGGCTTTTCAATTGAATATCCAGAAGGTTGGACTGTGAATGAAGACCACCGGACGGCCTCTATGAAGGTGGTGTCGTTCTTAGGGCCGATAAAAGATGGTGGCCGGATAAATGTAGCCGTAAATATAGAAGAACTATCAACAAAGATGACAGCAGCGGAATATCTTAAGGTTAGTATAGATATCTTTCCAGAAGAGTGGAATATAGTTAAAACATTCAACGACACAATTAATGGCGAACCTGTTTCTGGGCATATAGTTACAGTCACGACGGAAGGAGGGCTTGAAGTTAAGATGATGTTAGCATGTCTCGTACATGATAAACAAGCTTATACATTAGGTTTCGCAGCAACACCGAGCACATATGATGAGGTAGAAGAGGATTACTTTGACCCAATGCTACGGAGCTTTAAGTTCATAGAAAAAGAGGCTGGGATAGAAATTCGGGTTTTCATCGTTACACCAAGTAAAGTAGAAGCTGGTGAAGAAGTCAAGATCAAATTTGAAGTTGTGAACGAAGCTGAAGTTGAGAAGACGAAGTCATTTTTTCTCCACTTGATTACTCTCGATAATCTACACCATGAGGTAATTGATTTCAAGACTGTTACATTAACTCCAAGAGAGAGTGAGGTGATAGAGTTTTCATTCATTCCAAAAGAAACAGGAGCGCATATACTTTCCGTAGAAGGTGAAAGCAGAACTATCTCGGTAGGCTATGAAGAAGAAGCAAGAATATCAGTAAAAAACCCGCACGAGGTATTAGAGGGAGAAGATTTCACTGCAACGGTAAATATAGCTAATGTTAGTGACCTTACAATACTTCTATTTAAGCTGAACTATGATCCTTCAGTTATAACGTTAAACGAAATCGAAAAGGGATTCGCTATCGCAACCTCCAGTTGGTCTCATTGGTATAGCTCGCAAGATACAGGCATAGTGACAATTTATGCTTTCTCGGATCCTTCAGGTTCACCAGTTAACGGACCTGCGGAACTTGCAAGGCTCGAGTTCAGCGTTGTTGGAATGGCGGGGGATAAAAGCACTCTGGATATTCAAGGAATTATAGCTAATTCCGATATGGAGGAAACAATACAAGCGACATGGGTGGACTCTGAGGTTACAGTCATACTTAACTAAAAATAAATAGATATTGTATTAGACACATTAATTAAGGAAACTATGATGGGAAGGAAGAAATAAGATGAAAGTGCTGGTGTATCCACCGAATAGCATGATCCTGGCGGATTTGGTGGAAAGAGGCGGGCATGAGCCCGTGGTATTAATGAAAGAAATAGGTGAACACGTAAGGGATGCCGAAATAGACGCGCCACCGCTGAATATCACCGAGGAGGACTTGAAAAGGGCATTAAAATATGTCTCAGTGGAAGAACCAGCAGGCCTAAAAGGGCGGATAGGGCTGCTTGCACCGCTCTTGGAGGCGGCAGAAGCTTCGATTATATTGAGCGATGCACCACCTACTTTTGGCTGCATGGGCTGCGCAGTTGCAGACGAATTCTTCAAGTACCTGATAAGGCGGCGCGGAATACCGACATTGGAAGTTGTGTATGAAGGCGGGGAGAAAGTGGAAGAGATGGTATCGGAAGTAATGGCGTTTTTAGAGCAGTTAAAGAAGGAAGGGCAAAGATAAAAAATGGAGAAGGTGAGAGTTGCACAGATTTCCTGCGGAACGGAATACAGTGGTATCCAATGGCTATTTAACGACATCGCAGAGCGGGTAGGTATAGAACTGGTATATCCGGAGATGGAATTGTCGGATGTGGAACTGGCGTGTAAAGAGGTTGGATTTGAGGTAGAAAGCCCCAGCCTGAATATGATGATGGCAAGAGCGGTATCCATGTTAGATGACCCAACGATAAAGGGTGCTCTACTCCTCACTTGCTTCAAATGTGCTGAAGGCACAATAGTAAAAGATACGATAAGAAGGTTCCTGCATGATAGAATTGATATACCAATCATAGTATATTCGAATGTGGAGAAGCCGAAGGAGATAGAGATATATTCGAGATTGGAAGCGCTGAAGACGCTAATAGCGCGGAAGTCGCTTTTAATGCGTGAGAAGCAGGAAGGGATCACAATTGGCGTTGATTCCGGCTCTTCTACCACAAAAGCAGTGGTGATGAAGGATAATAAGATAGTGGGGGAAGGCTGGATACCTACAACAGACCCCGTAGAAAGTGCAGATGAAGTGATAGAATCGGCGTTAAAAGGTGCTGGTATTTCGAGAACGGATGTGGATGCAACTGGTGTTACAGGTCATGGGCGTGAACTTGTGGGCAAGCATGTGAAGGCGACACTCAATTTAGAAGAGGTGAGTGTAATAGCGAAAGGAGCTGCTTTGCTTTCACAACAGCATAAAGGCGATGCAACGGTGATTGATATAGGCGGGATGAACAATAAGTTGATTCTGATGCGAGATGGGATAGCGAATAGTTTCAATTTAGGCGGTATTTGTGGTGGCTCGTCCGGGCGGTTTCTGGAAGTGGCATCGCATAGATTGGATGTGGACATCTCGGAGCTGGGACAACTTGCGCTGAAGTCAAAAGAGAAATACGAGTTGCAGAGCTATTGCATGGTATTTGGAATACAAAGTCTTGTTGTTGCCCTTGCTTCCGGAGTGAAGCGAGAAGACGTAGCTGCTGCTGCTTGCAGGTCTGTTGCGAACCAGGTGTATGAAAATCAGATACAGGAGATGGAGATGAGACCGCCGATTATCTTTGTTGGTGGTGTATCGCTGATAGAAGGCGTGACACACGAATTTGAGACTATGCTTGGCGTTGATATTACCGTCCCGCCTAATTCACAGTACGCAGGTGCAGTGGGTATTGCTACGCTGGCGTCCGGCGTTTAATTACGACACTACCTGCAGCTTTGATACCATAATTGATGGCGAGACGACATTAGAAATCTGCCGTGTATCGGTCCCAACCAATTCCACATGTTTCAGCACCTCTTGCATGTTGCCTGCGAGCATCACCTGCGTAACGGGATACAACTCACCCTTTTTAATGCCAAGAGCATTCTGAGTAACGACAGAGAAATCACCGGATGCTCTTGATGCGGTATGTGCACCTATCACATCGTGTATAAACAGGCCATCGCCTATTTCGCGGATCATTTCGTCAGTAGAAGCTTTACGACCACTTATAGTGAAATTCGTTGCTCCGGGCGCGGGTAAATTGTCAAAACCTCTTATTGCATTACCCGTGCTTTTCACATTGTCTTTACCTGCAGTGTAGGAATCATAGAGGAAATTCTCTAACACACCGTTATCAACCAAACTTGTAGCTTCTGAGCGGACGCCTTCGCCATCCATCCGCCTGCTATTTATCCCTAACGGCATCGTACCATTGTCAATAATCGAAAGATACTCCGCCGCTATTTCCTCCCCTTTCTTTCCCTGATATGGAGATTGTCTCCGCTGCACGCTCTCAGCGCTAAGTTGTGGGATCAGAGTGTAAGCGAAAAGACTTTGCACCGCTCTAGGAGAGAAGATAACGGGGGTCTCTTTCGTTTCTAGCTTCTTACCACCTAAGCTATCCGCCGCTATCTTCACTGCCGACCGACCAATCCAATCAAAATCTATCTCACTGAGCATCCTACTTGTTTTTCCCTCCCAGCCGGAAGTTTCTTCGCCATCCTCTTCTCTTGCCACAATCGCTATTCCTGCGGCGACATAAGTGCCGGTATCACTCGTCTCGATTCCCTCGGAATTCAAAATGTATGTTTCGTCATGTGCAGCGGCGAAGCCGCCTTCTGTTGGTCTGCAAGTTACGCTTTTTCTTACCTTATACGCTTTCATGCCCGTTAGCAGCCCTTTACAGTATTCTATTGCATCACTGCTCCCACTCTCGATAAGGTCAATTATTCGTGGATCAAATGTCTTTTCCAGCTTCGTGTAGCTCTGCGTTGATGGTGCCGGTAAGCACAGGAAATGAGGGTCCGGATCAGACACCCGCGCTTGTTTTATTGCATGTTCTACGCATCTTTCTATCGCCCTGGATTCCAAAGCCGTGGTGGACGAGAACCCAATTTTATTTGATATTACTACTCGCACGCCAATGCCTGCACTTTTAACGTGCTTCACCTTTTTGACTTCCTCGCGCTCAAGGTCAATGCTTAACACATTGCCCAGCTCACCATAGAGCTCTACCTGATCGCAGCTCTCCAACGCCTTTTTCAATGCTTTATGCATGATGTCAAACATTTTTCTTTCTTGGTATGAAGTGATTAGTTGAGTAGCCAAATATGACAGTGCCTTACAACATCCCTAATTTAGCTTTTATTATCTCTATCTCACGCTCTAACCGGTCAAACCGCTCTTCCATGAACGATTTCAAGTCTTCTCGCAGGCCTTTTATCTCGCCTATGGTCTCATCCTGTTTATCAAGCATCTTCTTTCCTATCGATACAGATTCTTCACCGAGTTCGACCGACTTGTAAAGCAATTTCCCGGCTGCATCCAAACGTTCACCCAATTCTTCCTGCCAATTCCCCCTTTTTATCTCAAAATATTCAAACTCTGCTTTAAAATCGTTAAACTGAACCTCTAAATGCTCCACGTCTATTGGGTATCTTTTGATCCGTATTTCTTCGATGAACCGCTCCATCTTTGTATCTTCGCCTTCTGCAACGATTCTAACATCATAGGGCTTAACGTTCTCAACAAACCCTGATATTTTCAGTTGCCTCGCTATCTCCTCCACTTCGTCTCGATACCCGACACGTTGAACTTTCCCTTTTACGAGAATTAACGCTCTTTTCATTTTCTTCATCTCTTATTTAGAATTTGTTTATAAAAAACCCCCTTTTCTTAGAAAGAAAAGGTTTACCAAACGAAATGGAACACAAGAAGATATTGAGTTCTTGGCGGGGGCAAAGAAGAAGCGAGTTCTCGTAGTCTAACCTTTTGAAAAGGGCGGGTTAAAAACATCTCTTCGTTGACAATCTGAATCATGAGAAAGATTCAGGCGATACATATCATCAAGTCTGGGCTGGCGATCGAAGAGAATCTGTTGAAAGGCTCGCTTATACAAATACGTATATTTTAGTTTAGTTTAGTTTAGTGTGCTGGAATGTGCTCAAAAATAAACTTGTGGCCGGGAGGGTTGATAAGGGGGGTCTGGCCCCTTATCACATAAAATCTGTCAAAGCTTTCTGCTGCTTCCCGGCATCAGGAAAGAGCGTATTCACATCCTTCTGCAACAGCTCCAGCCGTTGCCGCGTGTAATCAGAAAGATGATACTCCTTTGCCATACGCAGCGAGACGTCAAGATACTTTTTCACACTTGCTATATGTACAGTAGGGAGTATCTTACTGCCGCACCGCGTGCATTTGCCACTAAGCGGAATCCGCCGGTATTTAGCATTACATTTACTGCACCTCATCTTCTGGGATCCAAACGCTCTGAGGTTGCCCTTTATATCACGTAAGAAATGGTTTTCTATGACCGCTTCCGCCACTTCCGGTGCATCCACAGCCCTTATTATCCGCGCTAGTCGTAACTGCGCATCCAATTTCTCCATCATAGTACCCAAACTCTTATACAACGAATTTAAAGGACCTGCTGCTATGTCTGTTGTCTCATGCGTATACAGGAAACCATAAACATCCTTTGGCTCTTCTATTCTGGTAGCTGCGGTCTCTATATCAACCTCTTTTGGAAGCTTCTCCAAGCAAGCAGCCTCGTAGAATTCCAATGGGTATTCACGAGCGATAGAAACGTTACGTGCCTCTTTATCTACCTCCTTCGGATTGATGAACGGTATGAGTACAAGAGGCGCATCCATTCTACCACCGCGCTTCTCAGGTAAAAAGAAGAGCGAGAAATTGATAAGCGCATCCAGCAGAAGTAGGACCGAGTCCTCGTCACCGTCACAGTTCCTCCTCTTCGCTGCATGGAAAAAAGGATGCGCGTAACAGGCCGAAGCCTTTGTGAATCCTATTACCCGACCCAATATCCCGGCGGATGTATGTGGCGCCAGCCCAAGCACGAGCTCACCTATAAGGTCCTCTTTGCTTGATGCGCCATAGTAAGACGATAAGCCATAGAATTTAGAGAGCAGAGAGTCCATAAATTGGGACACCTTTAGCAAATACGATGCCGCATCAAGCGAAATAACAACATCCTGCTGCTTGAGCTCTATTACCTGTGTCTCATTTACCAATTCCTTACCGAAGGTGTCATGCGAATAGCCCAGTTCCTTCGCCGTCTCCAGGCTCAAACCTATCTCATTGGGCTTGAAATGCGTTAACGGTAGATTTGTGAAATCATATCTTATCGTGCCATCCTTGAACACAAACACGCCATGTTTCGCCCTTAAGATACCCTTACCTAAATGCTCAGCCACTTTATGCTTTGAAATAAGCCCCTGCACACATTTCACGTCCTGTTTGTTAGGCGATTCACCCAGTTTCTTTATCGTCTCATGATAGTAATTCCACAGGTCTATGCTCTTTTTAGCTTGATAACTCCTTTTTATCCGCGATCTTGCATCTTGCATCAAGCCAGGAGTTTTAAAGTTTGAAGAGCCGCACTTATCACAGATGCATGAAGATGATATAAATTCATTACCGCATTCGTTGCACCTTCTCATCCCGATTTCTACCTCTATCACCTTCTTCTTTAATGCTTCCTTCAGCAACCGGCTCTTTCCCCCGTATTCTCCTACCGGGAAGATAGAATGCGGTGCGGGTGCCATCCGCCGCTCTTTCGATTTCTCCGGTCGACCCATCCGAACACCGATTCTTGTCGGTGCTTTGTTCCTCGTCTTTACCCGCGTGGATTCGTCTCGCCTCAAATCGCCGGTTAGCCCTAAACACCTTAACAGTGCATCTGGCTCCTCTATCGTTAAAGAGCCATTTTCAATGTGATGCAGGACAAGCAAATCCTCCAGAATCGCCTTTACTCTGCCTCTATCATCATTGTGAATAAAGAGCCTATTCTCGTCCAAAGTGCCCTTCTCGCATATAGTGTCTGCCAAATATGCTTTATCCTCTTCTGTTATGTCCGCCCACAGATAGGTATATGCAGGATGTAACGGCACATCGAAGCGAGATGCGAGCTCTATTGCTTCTGCTTGATTAGGCGGCTTCAAACGCCATTTAGCCGCTTCTTCATTTGATTTCGCTTCTAATTCCCGTAACCACCACTCATGCGAGTATGCACCGGGCATTAAACGATGTCCTGTCTCTAAAAAGTCACCATAATCTATGAGTATCTCGCCTACATCCACTATCTCTGCTACTTCGTCTCTTAGTTTAGTGACTGCCGCCGCAGAATCTAATCTGACAAGGGAACCATCTTTCAATTTCACTGTTGCCCCTTCAATAGTATCAACAGGTACAACACAGCCCGCTTTACCTGGTAGTTCGGGCTTTATCTGCGTGCCCGCAGCGACGAATCCAAGCAATGACATTGTATGGGGGTTTAACCCGACTGTCTCGAGGCCCGTATTGCGAGAACGTCCATAACGGAGACTGAAGGAGCCTTTTGTCGATGGTCGTCCAAATACGGGTCTACCGGCGATTAAATCGCCTAAGAATTTCTTCTTTTTCTTCTCCCCTTTTGATTTTACCAACTTTGCTAACAAGTCCCAGCCTTCGAGTCCAAGTCGGTCAACATGCCGCTTTATCTTCGTTGCCTTCATTGCGATCCCCTCGGTGAGTACGAGCACCATACCACCACGTATTTTATTCGTCGCTACCCTTTGGAGGTCTTTAAAGCCGCCCACTTCCATATCTTCGGTTGCGTCTCCATCAATACAAATGGGGCAACCACGCACTATCTCCTTTA
>CAZOEM010000082.1:0-9142 GCA_964578735.1 uncultured Halobacteria archaeon
GATAGATGATGCAGAAGTGGTCGGCGTCCTGAAACATATATTGGATGAAGAGAAACGGCACAGAAAAGAGTTCAGGATGAGCCTTGAAAGTGTAGATGAATAACTTTCATCGCTGCAGTTCCAAAACTCTGCTCTTCACAGCCTCGACATGCCCCTTGACCTTCACCTTGCGCCATACATGTGCGACTTTGCCCTCCGGGTCTATCAGGAAAGTGCTTCTTACAACGCCCCAGAACTCCCGGCCGTACATTTTCTTCTGCTGCCACACGCCGTACGTTTCCCTTCAGCAGTTTGGAAGGTGCCTGACACTTTCTGTTTCACTTTCATCATATCCAAAGTATGGACCCCCGAGATCATGCACAGCAGTCCCCCTCAAACTCGGGCAAAATCCCTATCGTGTCCATCGCATCCCTGCCACGTTTTCGATGCACATTATAATACGTCGGATAATGTGTACAGGCAACATGCAGCCAGTTCAATTTGTATTGTCTTGCTGGAACAGAATCCCAAAAAGAGAAAAAAAAGCAGGTACTAAGATTTATATTGAGTACAAATATTTACACATATACCCAATGTTTCTTTAGTGTTGAGGCAGGGAAATGAGTAATTTTCAAGAAAAGATTAGTTTTATCTGGGACCTGGCAGATTTGCTGAGAGACGTATATAAAAGAAACGTATTTGTATAGCTACATAAAAAAACCACGAGATTTCACAAGATTAACACAAGAAATTAGAATTATCTGAGAATAAAGTAGCTAATGATGTACTGAAACTATGTTAATAATCTCCTTTTTCTCGTGAAAATCCCTGTAATCGAGTGGTTATAAAACGGAGCTAAACAAATACCTCGATTTAAATCGGTTCAATGTTTCGACTTTTGGATTGTTTGGTTCTCTTAGGTTATTTATATCCCGATCAGGCACATTTCCTGTGACACTTTTAACAGCTAAATTCAACCCCCAAAATAAGTAGCAACCATTGGGTGATCCAATACGCCATAAAGGTTCGAACTGCGGCTGAAAACACTTATTTCCACGTATCGCTTGCCAGGATTGCATTCTGTAGTCCTGGTGTATATACAATTTAGAGAGGGGGATTATGTAATAAGCGAGGAGATAAGGGAAGGGATAATCATTAACTTTGATAAATAAGATCAGAAGCAGCCTTTGACAAAGAGATGGGACTTGACGGCTCAGATAAATAGATTTACAAGGATAGACGAGAGCGATACGCTCGTGAAACCCGATCCGGATACTTGAACGAGGAGATTATATAAGCAAAGGCGAGTCCAAATGCTTTCTTTGTTACGGAACTCAGCGATTTAAATCTTTCAAGACTCTCACTCTTAGCTTTGCCAAATCTTCTTTTATATTCACTTTGAAGCCCATTCCCTCAAATATCTCCTCAAGCTCGGTTTTTATAAATCGCTTAGCTATATCCGAACCTAGAACCAAAGTGAACGAATTTTCGGAATCTCTCCTTAATGTGAAAAGATTGCAAGCTTCGAGTCGTTTTAGTAGGTATTCTACATGATATTGTCTGTATTTGAACTGCTCTGCATGCGCCTGGCAAACCTCGCGATGTAAAGCCCAGAATCTCTCCTTCTCCTGATGTGATTCAATAAAGTTCAAAAATAAGAGCCAGTGGTCTATATCTACTATGATATGCTCGCCAGATGAAAGCATCTCGACGTATGTGCGCATTTGCGCCACGTCAATCGCCTCAAAGAGCGTTTTATATTTGCAGTAAAATTTTAACGCGTCACGCATTAACTCGCTTTGTGACACTCTTAAATCATTCTTCGCCTTTTTGAATAGCTCAACAGTCTCTTCATCTAGAGCAATTGTGACCCTTTCCGGAAGTTTCATTTTTCCCATTATAATCTTATATTCTCTTTAACCTCTCCATCTACTGCCCAGAAAACCTTGTTATTCAGAGAAAAGTCGGGTGGTAGCATCTTGAGGGGGGATGAATCTCTTTTCCTTTTTGCTTATATCCCTCTGTTTACCTTTTCACAATTTTTATGAAAACTTCTCAAATAGTTTCAGTTTTAAATAGGATAGCAGACATTAAATCAAGAGAAGGAATGACAAATGGTGCAAGAAGAAAAGACGAAAGAGGAAGTATTTGAAACGATAGAGAAGCGAGCTGTGAAAAGCATCGGACTTTGGTTCACCGACATCCTGGGGCGGTTAAAGAGCGTTGCCATTTCTGTTTCCGAATTAGAAGCCGCCTTTGACGAAGGCATGGGCTTTGACGGCTCCTCGATAAAGGGCTTTGCACGGATAGACGAGAGCGATATGCTCGCGAAACCCGACCCATCCACATTCCGAATTGTTCCCTGGCGGCCAAAGGCGGATGTAGTTGCGAGAATGTTCTGTGACATCCTACAGCCCGATGGCACACCATACGAGGGAGATCCAAGGTATATATTGAAGCGGAACTTAGAGCACTTGAAAGAGGACAGCTACACATTCTATGTCGGTCCCGAACTGGAATACTTCTATTTTAGAGGCGATAAAAACCCGGAGCTACTGGATGAGGGCGGCTATTTCGATTTGATGACCCTGGATGCGGGAAGCGACTTACGAAGGGACGCGGTCTTAACGCTGGAGGCAATGGGTATAGATGTAGAAGCAAGCCACCACGAAGTTGCACCTTCGCAGCATGAGATAGACCTTCGTTATAAAGATGCGCTTACTATGGCCGACCAGGTGATGACATACCGAATAGTGATAAAGGAGATAGCACAGCAACAGGGCTGTTATGCCTCGTTCATGCCTAAACCTATCTTCGGTGTGAATGGTTCGGGAATGCATGTGCATCAATCGTTATTTAAAGGGGATAGAAATGCGTTCTTCGATCAAGATGACGAATATCAACTGTCTGAGCTTGCAAAGGGCTATATCGCGGGACTGTTAAGGCATGCACCGGAGATAACCTCGGTAACCAATCAGTGGATAAATTCGTATAAGCGTCTGGTTCCGGACTATGAAGCGCCGGTGTATATTACCTGGGCACGTCGTAACCGCTCTACGCTTGTTAGGGTGCCGATGTATAAGCCGGGAAAAGAGAAAGCGACACGAGTGGAATATCGCAGTGCAGATCCTGCATGCAACCCGTATTTGGCATTCTCTGTGATGCTCGCTGCCGGACTGGCCGGAATGAAGGGTAAGTACGAGTTGCCACCGTCCACGGAGAAGGATGTATATTTGATGAGTAGTGCGGAAAGGGCGAAGGAAGGGATAATGTCACTACCCGGGAGTTTGATTGAGGCAATTGGATTGACAGAGAAGAGTGAACTGGTGAGAGAAGCTTTAGGTAGCCACACATTCAACAACTTCATCACATCAAAGAAGGTAGAATGGGACAAATATCGCGTGAACGTGTCGGAATGGGAATTGAATGAGTATCTACCGGTGCTGTAACACTTTTTCTTTTTTTTCATTTATGATAATGAGATAGTATAAAATCCAAAATAGGTATTTTTTTGTTACCGTGCATCAAAAAGTTTAAATATTGTGACAGTCAAATGTCAATTAGTGACCGAGGATGGAACTGAGACAGATAACAGAGCAAAATCCGTGGTGGGAAGACAGAGAGAGAATAAAGGAAGATGAAAAGGTAAAGGAAGCCTTATCAAAACGGCAGAAGATAGTATTTGCGTTTGAAAACGAGAATACATTACTCATTGGGCCACGACAGGTAGGTAAAACGACATTCCTAAAACTTTTCATCAAGAATTTGATTGATACGGGGGTAGATTCAAAGAGAATTCTCTATTTTTCGTGCGAGACAATAAAAGATTTCAATGATCTCGTGGAAATTGTCAGGTTCTCGGATTCGTTGATGCAGGGCAAGAAATACCTCTTCTTTGACGAAATAACTTTCGTTAACGAGTGGCAGAGGGCAGTAAAGTTTGTCCTTGATTCGCCATTAATTAATGATAAATTCATTTTTGTTACGGGTTCGTCCTCTATTGCACTGAAGAAGGAGACTTTTCCTGGAAGACCTATAAAACTCCGATCTTTTCTACCTTTATCATTTAAAGAATTTTGTAATATTTTTGGTACTGGAAACCTCAAAAAAGAGCTTACGGTACAAATTCCCGGGCTATCGGTTAATGAGCTAAATGAGAAAGCAAAAAAGCTATTATTTTATTTCCGCGAAATCGAGAAACTTTTTCGGCTATACGTTATGTCTGGCGGCTTTCCAAGAAGCGCATACGAACTTATTGAGAAAGGTAAAATAAGAGAAGAGACCCATGAAATATACTGGAAATGGCTTATTGGCGATATAGCCAAGATAGAAAGAAGCGAAAGAATAACCTCGTCTGTGCTGCTCGGCGTTTTAAAGAATTATGGCACAAGATTTTCGCTCAATTCAATAGCGAAAGAGATGGAAATTGGGTCTCATGTAACCATAAGGGGGTATTTAGAGGTTCTGGAAAATTTGTTTGTTCTAAGAAACGTGTTTCCGATAGACCTAAAAAAGGGCGTAGAATCTTTTAAGAGAATGAGGAAGGTATATTTCATTGACCCATTTCTTTTTCATAGTTCAAAAATGCAGCTTACAAAAACAGAAATTAAAGAAGAGGAAATGCCTAATTTAGTCGAAGGGATAGTAGCAGAGCATCTAATAAGGAAATTTGGTAAGATATTTTATTATTATCAAAAGAAGGAGATTGATTTTTATTTGGACGGCTCAGGAATCGAGGTTAAATGGCAAAATAAAGTAGAGAAGAGGGACTTTCCGGCAGTACAATTGCAGAATAAAATCTTGGTTGGTAAAGACCAATTTGAATTTTATGAAGATGAAATGATTATTCTTCCGACCTGCGTATTTTTATTATTGATTTAGGGTTATACAATGACAACGAGAATAGGCATAATTGCGATACAGGGAGATGTGGAAGAGCACGTTAGGGCGATGGTGGAGGCTTTAGCAGAGCGAGGAGAAAAAGGAGAAGTGGTGAAGATAAAGCAGCAAGGACTAGTTAAGTCCTGCGATGCCATTATCATACCAGGTGGGGAAAGCACAACAATAGGCAGGCTAATGGAGCGAGAAGGCATCCTTCTGGAGATAAAAGAAGCTGCAGAAGTGGGAAAGCCGATATTGGGCACCTGTGCCGGGATGGTATTGCTTGCAAAAGAGGGCGATGAAGAAGTTGCAAAGACAGGACAGCCACTGCTCGGTTTAATGGATGTAAAAGTAAAGAGGAACGCTTTTGGACGGCGAAGAGAATCTTTTGAGGTGTTGCTAAAGATGAGCCTTTTTGAGGAACCCTTTCATGCAGTTTTCATTAGAGCACCTGCTATAACCCAAGCGGCGGAAAATGTGAATGTATTAGCAACTTTTAATGACCGTGTAGTAGCTGCCAAGCAAAGAAACATAATTGCGCTCTCTTTTCATCCTGAACTTACCGAAGACCGAAGGATACACCACTATTTCCTTGAAAACTTATTATAATTATAGCCTGAGTATAATTGCTCAAAATCTTGTGGATTTTAAGCAATTAATTGCAAAATGCAAATTGAAAAAAGCAAAATATAAAACGGGAATGGAAATGGATTCTTTTGACTTTAAAGCACCCCTTAACGCCATCTGTTGAACGTTGACTTTTGCACTTTGCATTTTAAATTTTGCATTATCTGCTCAAAAATCCACAGGTTTTTAAGCAGATACGCCTGATTGGTTCGAGATTAGCAATCCAGATAAATTTGTCGCCATTCATGCAAAACATTCACCCTCCGCTTTGCAAAATCCTCTTTTATCTCTACTTGGAAGCCCATCCCAGTAAATATCTGCTCACGTTCTATTTTAACGAATTTCTTTGGTACATCCGAACCTAAAACGGAGTGAACTGGTAGGAGGAGGTTTGTGCTAACTAATCTAAACGATAGGAGTGAAAGTCAGTTCATTTCTTGCTTTTAACGCAATATTATATATCTCCGTCTTTGGACACATGCCATACATGCCCAGAGAGCCATGTATATCCTTAAAAACAAAATGCGTGTCCGCGATATGGGAGATAACATCAATTATCTGCTGCGGTCTTTTCACAATCCCTATAAATACGTCATTGCTACCCAAAATACCTTCAATAAATTCTTCTACGAACTTAATCGTATCCTTTTGTCCCATGTAATATTCAAAAAGGTCTAAACCAAGGATATAAACAAATTCCTTTTTCGATTTTTTTCTTAGTCCGTGAGTTTTTTCTATCGCCTCGTATAAATTTCCAGTGAAAGGTACCACGCGATCATCCCTATCTGAATCGTGTTTTTTAATAATCCTGATTTCATTTGAAG
Source organism: uncultured Halobacteria archaeon (assembly GCA_964578735.1). GTDB lineage: Archaea > Halobacteriota > Syntropharchaeia > Alkanophagales > Methanospirareceae > Methanophaga. The sequence continues at coordinate 6,312 of CAZOEM010000082.1, forward strand.
AATGCACCTCTAAAAGCCGTCTCTGGAAGTTTGCGATGTCTTTCCCACCTATACCAAATAATATCAACCCTTTATCTTCCAATACGGCATTAGAAATTATTGAAGCTATTAAATGGCCGTATCTTTGATCTACACCGTGTTCCACTTCAAACAGATTGAAACTACCTTTGTTAAATCCCCTATTCAGTATTGTATCAAAATCCTTATTGCCTGACGAAATTAAAAGATTAGTGGGGTCTCGTATAGAGGTTCGTGCTAATTCTAATGGCTTTGATAGGAAGGGTTCGAAATATTGAAACCGCCCTTGATAGAGCGAATAAGCATATCTTTTTTGCTTTATAGGAGTCCCTCTTAATTTTTCAATAACAATCTCTCTAGAGTCTTTAGTTTCCAGTCCTCCACGCCAGACATCCCCAAAGTGCGCTTCTCCGTGTATTCTTACATCTTTTAGCGTGACTATGCCATCCACTAAATAGTCCAGACTTTTTATTTCCGCATACTCCACCACCAATACTATATGAGCAGCACTTCTTCTCGCAAAAGAAGCAATCTCTTGTTCCTGTTTCTTATACTTATCCGCGGAAATTAGGGCATCCAAGCATAGCAAACTGTCTATAACTACCATAGGATAGTCCAAGTCAATATCCACGACTTTTTTATACAGGGACTCTAAGATTTCTCCTTCTGGTATGCTATCTTGAGCTACATCTATTATGTTATGCTCCAAGATTACCTCTTTTAACCATGGAAACTGGTTGTACAGCCCGTCCATGTCAACACGAGTAGATACATAGATGCCATTCTCTCTTTCACCCATTTCTTTTAGCAAGGTCAGCGAGAAGATGGTCTTTCCCACACCCGGATTTCCCTTCACCAGTAATGTCTTCCCCACGCCCGAGAAAAATTGATATAACTCCGAAGGCACGCTATATTTGGCATTTTCTCCTTTTACAATAAATTCACTTTCTTTTTTCATCTTTCTATTATGGCCCCGGTTCTTCTCCTCTGACGAAGGTGAAACAATTCAAGATATTTTTCCCTTCATTAGTAATCCTATATATACCAGGAATCTCCTTCTCCACAAATTTATTCTCGACCAAAAGCTCTAAATGATGTAAAATCGCTCGGTTTGACATATCAAGTTCGTCACACAAAGAGTTTCTAATTTCCATCAATCTTCTTCGCTCTCCATCTTCTAAATAGATTAATATGGCAAGTCTGGGAACACTGATGAAGATTTCCAGTTTGTTTTCATTTACCGAATCATGGAAATTTTTTATATCTTTCAAAAAATTGCTCATATAGGCATGATAGACCGGAATAGATAAATATCCTTCGTCAGTCACGATTTGTTAAATGCTATTTAATAAGATGAATCGTAATTACGAAAGATGTAACAAGGAGAAAACTAGTTGCCTTTATATACTAAAATTTACCTGATATAGGTGGGTGAAGAGAAGATGGAAAGAAACCTCCCGGTATGCTGTTATTGTGGTGCATGTGCAGCGTTCATACCGGATTATAAGAAGTATAGCGAAGAAGAGGTGGTGTGGGATAAGGGCTGTGGGGGAACAGTGTCAAAGGGCTTCTGTTTCAGTTTCTGCCCTCGTACATTCGCAGCTTGCCGCTTATGTGAGGGGGAGTGCCCGAGGATGGAATATGGCGTATGTGATTTCAGCCCTTGTGCGTCCTCACCAGAGGGGCGGATTCTTGGCTACTATAATGAAATTTTAAGTGCAAGAGCAACGGATAAGGGCATGAGAGAGGTAGGGCAGGATGGCAGTGTTGTAACAGCAATGCTATACGAAGCGGTAAGAAGTGGATTTATAGATGCTGCTGTTGTTGCTACGAGGACAGAAGATTGGAAAGTCGAACCTTTCGTTGCAACAACACCAGAAGAAGTCTTGCTTGGCAGAGGTCCTAAATATACCGCTTGTCCTTCTGTCCTGGGGGTATGGGATGCGATAGCCCGTGGCTATGACAATATCGCAATGGTTGGCACGGGCTGTAATATAGAGGCGGTGAGAAGGCTTCACGCTCTCCATGACTCCACTTTGGAACTGGATAGGGTGAAGATTTTAATCGGGCTTTTTGGCACCAAAGCGTTCTGGCACCGTGACCTGGTTACGTTTCTGTCAGAACGAGAAGGAATAGATATAAGAGATGTGGAGCGGTTTTATGTTTCAAAGGGGAAATTCATGGTGGTTACAAATGACAAAGAGTTTAGTATTCCAACAGAAGATATGGAACAGTGCGTACGGGATACATGCAAGATATGTGAAGATTTCACATCGCAACTAGCCGATGTTTCAGCAGGCTCTGCGGGTTCGCCTGATGGATGGACGACATTAATAATCCGGACAAAAGTGGGTGCAGAGCTTGTAAAAGCTTCCGCTTCTGCAGGGGTAATAGAGACGAAGAAGATAAGCGTTGAGGGCATAGAAAAGATGGAAAGACTTGCAATAAACAAGAAATACGGTAATTATGGTATGATACGGGATCAGATGGAGATTTGCTCTGCATGTATGACGAATCCGTATTCGTTTACATTGCAAATAGGGAGAGGTGATTGAAATGACAGATATATATGCAAATGCTAGGTCTACCACGGGAACGTCCGTGAGAAGGCGAGATGTGAATACGATGAGTGGAATGTGTCCGATATGCGTGAAAGAGTGTACAGTGCTATGCGAAATAGGGAAGAGTGCGTTTAGGGGACGAGAGGTATTGTATCCGGAGCCGGAACAGTATGGATGGAGCACTGCTGCGTCAAACAAGGATTACAGGCTTGATTGGTCAGTACGCAAGTGCGCTGGCAATGAACTGGCTTC
>CAZOEM010000083.1:0-9135 GCA_964578735.1 uncultured Halobacteria archaeon
TACTCATTTTTCTTTTTGTTTTCCACGGATGGCTCGCTAATCTCATTGTCATCTTTAATCTCTACCACCAGAATCAAGCCATCGGTTTTAATAAAAAAGTCGGGGTTGAATTTTCCGCGCTTCGGATGATCGCCCTTTTTCCAGAAGTAATCAATTTCGTAAAAACTCATCGGTGTTGATTTTATCCACGCGCCAATATGTTTCGCATTTTCATCTTTCATTAACTCCTTAACAAACCTACGCTCATTATCGTGATCCGCGACAACGGCGTTGAGCGGCGATTTGAAATCGTAATAATTTGGTACTTTCACACACTTAAATCCGCTTCCATCCTCAATGGCTTCCTCGTAAAACTCTTTGTATTCGTCTGGCATATTTTCTTTTGTCTTGCTTGTGTAGAAAATCGTCTTGCCATTTTTCAAATCAGACGCGCTCGCGCTTTCTTGTGGTCGTTCAGTCGTTGATAGCGGATAATAGTTCGTCGGCTCAAAGTCATAACGGACAACCTGCGCCGCTTTCCTTTGGAGTGTGCCGAGCGACTGTAAAAATTTCTGCCGCATATTTTCGGTAATAATCTTGTTGCCTGTTTCTTTCAGAGATTTTTTTACTATTTTCTCCAGTTTTTCAACAGGAAATTGTTTTATGTAAAATTTGCGGTCTTCGTTGTCTAGCAAATCCTCAAATCGCTGGAACATAACCTCAGCAACTTCGCGTGGAGTATAGGTTTTATGTCTGATTTTCGTTTTCCATTGCGTCCGAACACCAGTGTCCGCCCCTTCAAACTCAACTGTCACATCTTCTTCCGGTAGTTCCGTTGAGAGATCAACATATCCCTTTTTGAATAATTGATACGGCTTTTCCATTTTGTAGGTTTCAGTGCGTGGCTTTGGATCATATTCAATGTTCAAGAGTTCAAAATTTAATTCGGACGAGATAACCGGAAATGTCGGTATTCGTTTTTCAAATTCCAAAACTTCATGGACAAGCTGTCGAATGTCGTCCGCCCACCGGTCGTGATTAAAAACGGTTACTTCCGGCTGTGCGCCTTTCCAGTCGTCCGGCACGCGTAAACCGCGTCCGAGCACTTGAGCGATAAGCAACTTGCTTTCAAACGCTCTTTTTTCGTGGGGGACTATTTGGAAAACGCGCTTGACATCCCAGCCCTCGTTAAGCATGGAGACAGACAAAATCCACTCAACTTTACTGCTTGCGTTGTTTACACTTGCGAGGTGTGGTAGATCCGGCGCGTCGCTGTGAATAACAAGCACCTGTTCATCAATCTGCTCTCGGCTTTTGCCGGTTTCTTCTTTTAAAAAAGCTTTGAATTTTTCGGCCACATCTTTGCACCCGCGAATATCCTTTGTAACGATAATTGTGAGCGGGCGCAGTTTATGCGCTTTTAATTTACGCCGTATTTCTTCGTGGCGATTAAGTACCAATTGCCACTTTTCTGTCTCTGGTTGCCTCGTCTGCGGCATTTCGGCGACATACTGCACTTTTTTAACAAATTTTTCTTCCATTGCCTGCCGCAACGAGTAACGATAAATCACGTCGGAAAAATACTCGTTGCCGAGGTAGCAAGTGCCGGAAACACCCACAACATAACGAAAGCCGTAATCAGGATCGATCAAAAATTCTTTCCAACGTTTTGCCTTGCTTGCTACTTCGTTTGCGACATGATGCGCTTCATCGTTCAAAATAAGCGTCCGTTCGCCCTTACCCTGTAAACTGTCGCGGATTGATGAGCGCACATGAGCGAGAATTGCGTGATAGTTTTCTATGCAAATACTGCCGGACACAATGCTTTCGCTGGCGTTTATGACGCGTGGAGCATTCACTACTGCGCTGGTGGGCAAAAGGTCGCGTAAATTGGCATTTCCGGCCAGTAGTTTAAATTTTTCCAGTAGTCCCGCCTCAATCGTCGTGGACGGACATAACACTAAAACTCTATCAACCGCGCCCTCGGCAAGCATAATCGCCGCAATGCCATACATCACATAACTTTTACCCGTGCCGGTCGCTAAATCAAGCGAAGCGGCGAGTTGGTCCGGTAGTTGCAAATGCCGGACCAAATTTCCGATTGAGCCGTACTTATCACGTAAGACTTCATTGTGCTCAAAATTCTTTTCAGCCAAATCGCGCAAATCTCGATACTCGCCGCCAAGTAAGTACCGCATAGCGGTGCGGATTGTGTCTTTTTGGTATTCTCTATTTTCGCAAAGCTCATCAATAAACGTTTCGTACTTGTTTTCGTCCCACTTGCAACGATCAACCGAAGTGTTGATTTCCAACACTAGGTCTTCATTATGAAATCGTTTTGTTCCGTTTGTTCTTCTTGGCATAATTATTTCTTAGTTTTGGCACGACGCGCTTTCGGCTTAATCACAATGCGCGATTCGTTGCCGTAAATATCCAAAAATACAAGCATGGCGTCACCTTTAATTTCTTTGGTGGGTAGCTCGATTTTCCACTTGTTGTCTTTTATTGTGCTCGCGTAAAACGCTTTATCCAAAGCAAATACTTTTCCATTGTAATTGTAATCTACCATCACCATTGAAAGCGCGTCGTGCTTGCTAATTTTGTCCTTTCCGCGCAGACGCGCTTTGCTCTCAAATTTTTTTATTTTAACAGACACGGTTTGCGTCTTTACGGAAAGCTCAAGCTCAACAACCGGCGGCTGGATAAAATCAAAACCCACTGCCTCAACGGTTTCGTTAATAGCCATTTCGTCGTTCGGCTGGACAAGTGCAGAAAATTCTCGCCGGTGCAGTTCGTTGATGAAAGAATACGGAATACGAAGCGCGTAATATCGTACATCGTCCATTTCGATATAATCCTCTTGGAAAAGGAACGCGCCGCGCGGAGCAATGATAAAACAACGATCTCCGACGGCTTTTCCAATGCTTGCGTTCAGGTCCGCGATTGTCTGCGGACTAATCTGTCCTTTTTTAAAATGATTGAAAACATGAACGCTTGAGCCTTGTCGCTTGCCGTCCATTCGGAAGCCATTAATTTTGTGTGGCTCGTCTTTGCACTCAAAAAGCTGGAGCGCGAAAAATCGCCAATCTTCCCACGGCAAATTTCGCAGGTTCTCAAAATCGTATAAACCGGCATTGTAAAGTGTAAATGGTTTTGGCTCTAGCTTGTCACCAGTGTTTCCGATATTTTTTCGCAAAGTCAGCATCCGTTTTTGAGTTGTGTAAATTGCAAACTTCCCAATATCAACGGCAATCCAGCGTCTTCCTAACTTTTCTGCAACTGCTGATGTAGTGCCAGCCCCCGCGAATGCATCCAAAATAACATCGCCCTCATTTGAAGACGCTCTCACAATTCTTTCGAGCAAGGTTTCTGGTTTTTGAGTTGGATAATTAAGCCTTTCTCCTGTTACGGGTGCTAGGTCTTTTATATCCGTCCAAATATCTCTTACAGGGTTGCCCTCTCTTTTGTCAAGGTATCTCTTCAGTCCGGGGTAGCCCTTGCTAGAAAACACTATGAGTCCTTTTTTAATTCCATCTTTTATTCTTTCTTGAGACCATATCCAATGCTTACCTTTTGGTGGTGAAATTTTTCCTTTACTCCCGAAAATTCTTGCTGGACCCTGCCCTGTTTGTGTAAAATCAGATATGCGATATTTCCTTCCCGTTGATTTTTCTTCGTATTTGTAAAATGCATCTAAATAGCTTTGGTTAAACTCGGTGTATAATTTGTTAAAAATAAAATTACCCGATTTGGAGTAAGAATAGATAACCGAATAAGTCCTAGGAAAGTTATTGCTTTGAAATTTGCTGGCTGTTGTGGATTGCCAAATTATCTCACTACGATAGTTATTCTCGCCAAAAATCTCATCCATCAAAACTTTTACATAGTGTCCCTTTTTCCAATCCAAGTGAACATAAATACTTCCATCATCTGACAGTAATTCGCGCATTAAGATAAGCCGTTTGCGCAAAAACTCCAAAAACTCCGCACCCGCGATTTTATCTTGATATGCTTTTTGATCTTGACTTCCTTTGAAATCTCGCTTTGTCGCAAATGGTGGATCAATGTAAATGAGTCGAACACCTGGCGTGCCGTCGTCGTTTACCAGCTTTTCGTCTTCTTTCATTCGCAAGAGCATTTTCATTGCTTGCAAATTGTCGCCGAAAATAAGTTGGTTATGCCAATCAACGCCATTTTGTCCGAAAGTGCTAACTTTTTGAAATGGTACCGCCATTGTGTCGGCGAGAATTTGCTCCTCGGTTTCTTTGCTGTTATAAGTAAGCTCGTACTCGCGGCGTTCGGGCGGGAAAAATTCCCGCATCCACTCTGCCGGAAGTTCCTCGCCGGTCTCGGTAAGCTTCAATCCTCGTTTGAGTAGTTCGTAGATTTTTTGTTGCCGTTTTTTGTCCATGTCTTTTATTTTATTTTGACCTTTTAATAAACTTGTCCATATCAGACTTTTTTATTCTATATTGTTTTCCAGCCTTGAAGGCCGTCAGTTTTCCATCCTGTATCCAGCGATAAACAGTTAGATAGGCTACTTTCAGTGTCTTTGCCACTTCGTCTATGGTGTAGTATTCTACTTCGGTCATCTTAGTTGTATTTATCATTATTTAACATTTTGTCTAGAATTGCAAATGTATTTAATAGCCCCCAAGCAGGCATTTTGGTTTTTCAAGATGAACTATGCCAAGTGAAATCGCAAAGCGTCGTAAAGCGGCCACAGGTTATTCTGTCTCTGTTACAATTTATATAATGAATAACTTGAAAAACTCGCATGAGAAAGCTTCTGTCGTTCGTTTTTTGGGTCTGTTTAATGAAATAAATAAAGAAAGCATTAGCTTTGTACGATTGGGAGATCCAAGACGCAAAGAACCAGATTGTATCTGTAGTGGTAATGTAGCAATTGAATTGGTTGGAGCTTATGATAATCAATATCAGGCAAGTAAGATGTGGAGTGAAGCTCGGGGAAGGAAGCAAAATAAGCCAGTGGAGTTAAGGTTGCTAACGTTTGAAAATTTAGAAACAGCAATTGCAGGTAAATTAGAAAAACTCAACAAAGGGAAATATAGTGGTTTTAAGGGACGGCTGCTGCTTCTCTGTAATCTACATAGTCCCTTACTTACCGATACCGATGTGATCAATTTCCAAGAAAGATACATACCTTTTAAACAAGATAACCACTACAAACACTACTTTGATGAAATTTGGATTACTTGGAAGTCTGAAAAAAACGGTGTCTGGCAAATAAAGGTGCTTGAGTAGTCACTATTCAAACTCGAAGTCCTCGTTGGTATGCCTGTTTATCTCTGACATAGCTTCCTCGTAAAGCGATTTATAAAATCGATGGGTTGGTGATCCTGCAGGAAATTTCTGTATCATTTCGTGCGCTTGATCGCGCTGCTCAATATCTTCAGGGAAAGGTTGCCCTGGCGTACCGCTTTTTCCGCCTTGAAGCACTGAGCTGTGCAGTGTAGAGGCAATCCTTCTGTAACATTTGTCTCCGAATTTTTGAGCATGATCAAGCATTTTGGTGATAAACGGTTGCTTATCCCATACAAAATTCCTTGGAGCTTCGCCCAGAAGGGCGGCGGCGGCAATAAGCTGTCTTTCGTCAGATGATGAAGTCCATTCATCAAGAACCTTTAGTGTTACTTCGTCAAACCCTGCAGATACCAGCTTAAATAAATCAGATCCGTAATGAAACCTTATCCAACTGTCTGTTTTTACTGTTGCCCAATCTCTAATTTCTCTAAGCATTTGTTCATATTCTTTAGTTTCGTTGAAGTGTACCGGCTCATTCCGATTCCATGAAAATGGAATAGGATCATAGTCTTTTAAATCTGGATTTGCTTCTTTAAATTCTACTCGGCTCATCAAAAATTTTACTGTTTCCTTCGGTTTCGCAAAAGATAGCTTGTTAAGAAATAGCTCAATGTGGTAGTCATCAATTGATTGACATTCAACTAGGCTTGCGAGCAGTTTTTCAAGTTGATCGGCTGACAAATCTGCAACTGTAAACTTGCCGTGTTTATCATCAAATTCGCTCAGGACTTCATCGGCCACTTCCTTAGAGTCGGTAATTTTAACACTGAGTAATATCTCTAGAGCCAGTTGTTTTTGCTCCGGAGAAAATCTCTCTACAGCTCTGACTATAGATTTTCTAACCCAAGCATTCTTAGACTGGGATAGTTGTCTTAGAAGCTCAATTTCTTGGTCGGATATTGGTTTTTCGTAAAGAACCCAGCCGATGGTTCTTGCCACACATTGGGTGAGGGTTTCGCTTTTCTTTTTTACTGCTGCTTGCATCAGTTTGACGGCTCGGTCGTTATTGGTCTTGAATGTTGCAAAAATAACTGCATTTAGCCACGGTGCTAATGGTGAATCTGGTTTGTCCAGCAAGTAATCTCCCAGAAAGATCGCGTAATCGGCCGAAGCTTCCATCAATGCAGATACGAAATAACCAGGTTCTGGATATCTGGATGTAGAGGAATTCTTAATTGTTTCAATCCTTTCCTCAATAAATTGGGTCAACGAAAGGTAGTCTTCTTTATACTTTGAAATCAATTTTTTCGCCAATTCTCCTCGCCATTTAATTAAAGTTGCCTCATCTCTTTTGTAATTTTCACCCTCTCTCTCAAATGTCCAACCCCACCCATCAACGATAGCTCTTGTTACCTCGTAGGGCAGGGTTGTTGGGATAGTAGCGAGTACTTTTTTAGCAGCAGTCTTAGTGGAGGTTTTGCTGTATGTACTATGCCAGGAAACGGCACTTCTTACCTCGGTTGCGATATAAGGATCAACCTTTTTATCTGTTACTACACTCTCTAACTTGGTGAGTATCTCCAAGATGCCGGGCTCCCAAGCTGCTACATCTGAACTGGTAACTTGTTGCCCCAGCAATCCTCTGGGAAAGCTTAGGGCAGCGCCAATAGATTTCATGGCTCGCAGACCTTCTTTAAGTGGCTTGGTTGTTACCTCAAGGAACGCTGCATCAATAACTTGTTTTCTTAGTCCAGCCACCGCCTCTGGTCTTACTTTGAATGCCTTCATTGTTATGGTAATTCCTTTTGACTCAGATGTATGTCCCTCCGTTTGGAGCAGTTGGTCCAAAACATCAAATGGAGAAAAGTCGGGGGAGGGTGCATCCTTCAACCAGCTAATAACCTGGTCGGCAACGGCTTGGTTGTATACAACGGGCTTACCTGGCTCAATCGAGGCAATATCCTGTAAGACTCGAAGCGGATGATTGGGGTGTGGGTTGGTGGCTCTTTTGTCTTGACTTGCAAGACTTCTAAGCAGTTCAAGGGCTTCGTGTAGATAATCTTGGTGGTAGGCTACATATTTCAAAACTGGAGCAATTTTTTCCGTAACTACACGGTATGAAGGATCTGTGAATGAATACTGCTTATATTGGTCTTCAATGTCATCTGTTGGTTCTTCTAAGGCTATTCTGGCAAATTCCAACACTTGTTCCGGTTGATAGTAAGCTATTTTTTCGAGTGCCGTAAGTATGGCTGAGCGTTCGTAGATTTTTGCTTTACGAAATTGCTCCTTCAGATTAGTCCAGACTTCTGCCAACAAACTGGCTTGCACGCCGCTTGAAGAGAGTCTCCAATCTAGCTGGCTGATATTAACAAGGAGATTTGTTGCCAATTCGTTCTGGGCATTATCAAAAACCTTATCAGTATAGCCAGTCGGCCGATTGTCTTTTTCATCGTAAGAGACATCTGTGCGGATGTAGTCAGCTAATAGGTCAGGGACAATTCTTAATTTACTTCCCCGTTTTAATAAAACCCCTGCATCCTCAAGTGCATTTACGTTTCTGAGAATATGGTCGTCTTTTTGACCCAATAGTTTTTCAGCTAGTTGCTGGAAGTGGGGGTCTAAAGAATTTATTGGTTGGATTAGTGATATTAGGTTTAATAGATCACGCACCGCTTCCGGGTTGGAAGTACCGATTTGCCCCGCCACAATATTGCGGAAGCTTCTCATTAGTTGTTGTCGGAACTCCTCGTCATTATTTAATACTTCAGGCTTTATCTGACCCTTACCAACTAATTGGCTTCCCACAACGGTTGCCAAAGGACAATCTTTAGTTATCTCTGCGATGCGTTGGGCATAGTTTTTGTCACCATTGACAGCAGTCAATATTTCTTCCGAGAGGTTTTTGGCATCCTCTACGGTTAAATCATTAAGAATGATTGACTGATCACGATCAAAAGTCACCCCTGACTGGACCATCTCATCCTGCAGGCGAGTAACACCATATGGACGCGTGCTGAGTACCAATTTTATTTCTGGGCGGGTACGGGCGATGTTACTCAGAATCGTTAGCATATCAGCCCGATCATGGACGTCATCAATAACTAGGTAAGCAGGTCCTTTGGGTAAGAACTCATAATCCTGTGGTGATACTTCAATTCTCTCTGAAAGGAAAACCACTTTTGTTGACCCTGGAAGCTTGTTTGTCCATTCTCTAAGAAGACGACTTTTGCCTATGCCTCCGCGCCCGCTCAATATAATCGCTTGTAAATCATCTTGCTTGTAAAAATCCTGCAAAGACTCGACTTCTTTTTTTCTTCCAACAAAAGACCATCCATGACTAAATATTTTTAACTTACTCAAAAGTGGCGAGAAAAAATCTTCAGGTGGTAACCAAGGACTTGGGTCGTCTTTACCTAAGAATTTTTTGCGCCAACCTGGGAAGTGGGTATCAACAATGCGAAGAGCGTCATCTTGGGGTAACCGACGAATCTCGGCGGCAATGTCTTCCAGGTCCCACAAATCCCAATTCTCGTGTTTTCTTATGGCTTTCCTTGCGTCAGCTGTTGCTCTCCTGGTAAGTAATAAGTGATGTTTGTTTGCTTTTAAAGTTGTGGTTTTAACTGCCTCATCAATGTCGGCGGGTCCAAACTGTTTATGTCTCTTACACTGATAATCAAAAACTTTCTTGTCAGGACAGTCGGCATACAGATCAATACCTTCTTGATCGTTCCCTGGGACTCCATAACGATGTACTGAAGCAGTAGGGTGAATTGCTTGAACAAGATCACGGCTAAACAGTTCAAAGTTTTCCGGCGTTAGATTAAAAATTGGTAAAAATGGAGCCAAAGAGAGATCTGGGGCTTCTGGTTGATAGTCGGCTATAGAAAG
>CAZOEM010000084.1:0-9003 GCA_964578735.1 uncultured Halobacteria archaeon
CGTTGGTAAAACCGCTGCGGCGGTCGCTATGGCGCGTGAGTTCTACGAGGATACCTGGGCGGAGAACTTTACAGAGCTTAACGCCAGTGACGAACGAGGTATTGAAGTGGTCCGCAACACAATAAAGAACTTCGCAAGGACTATGCCCATTGGCAATGCCGCGTTCAAAATCATCTTCCTTGACGAGGCGGATGCATTGACCGATGCAGCACAGTCCGCACTGAGAAGAACGATGGAGCGATATTCAGGCACCTGTCGGTTTATCCTCAGTTGCAACTATTCTTCTAAGATTATAGAGCCTATACAATCCCGATGCTCTGTGTATCGGTTCAAATCACTTTCTTATGATGCTATCACCTCGCGTGCAAAATACATTGCGGATACGGAAGGTTTGACAGTGTCCGAAGATGCTCTCAGAGCGATAAACTATGTCGCTATGGGCGATATGCGAAGAGCAATAAACGCATTGCAAAGTGCTGCGGTACTGAGCAGAGAGATAAAACCCGAGAGGATATACGAGATAACGGCAACTGCAAGACCTGAAGAGATAGAAGCGCTAATAGAAACAGCAATGGCAGGTGAATTTTTGGACGCGCTGGATAAATTAGGGGTGTTTATAGCTAAAGGTATCTCAAGCGATGAGATATTAGCACAGATGCATCGGCTCGCAATAAAGATGGACATCTCTGCAAGACAAAAAGTTGAATTGATGGACCGAATTGGCGAAACGGACTACCGAATTACAGAGGGTGCGAATGAGCGGATACAGTTGGATGCGTTAATTGCTTCTCTTTGTCTCGTTTTCGGGTCCGCTGAGCAAGGGTAGTTCAAGATGGAAGAGGAGGGGGGATTCCACGAAGAAGGAAATACCAAAGAGGAAAGGCAATCACATATATTATAACAAAATGGACATACGGGTAAGGAAGATATACGAAGCGCAATTTGCTCTTGAAGACATCCGGGAGATATTCCGAGAGGCGTTACCCACCGGACTTGACGAAAGAGAAGAGGAACAGTTCACAGCAGGCATCGCTCGTGTAGACGCGCTCATAAGAGAATTAAAAGAGGGCAAGGGCAACCCAATCAAGTACATTGATGACAAAATTGAAGTGAGGACGATAGAGGAAGAGTACATAAACATAAACCCTATCCAATCGGGCGGCCGATTGACGCCCGCGGCACGAAAAGCACTCATTGCCTATGGCGATGGCTATTCGGTCTGCGATAAGTGCCCTAATGGCAGGCTAGATAAGATAAGAAAACCGCCGGTAGCGGAATTCCATGCTGAGTTAGCGGAGTTCGTGGGCATGGACGAAGTACGGGTTGTGCCAGGAGCGAGACGCGGTTTCCAGGCAGTTGCGTCCGCCCTGCTTGACAAGGGCGATCTCGTGTTAGTTTCTGATTTAGCGCATTATACCGAATTCTTAGCGGTGGAAACTGCAGGCGGCATAGTTAACGAAGTCCCGTCAACGGGAAAGAATATAATTACCGGCGATTCCGTTGCGGATAAAATAGAGCGAGTGAAAGAAGCCACGGGAAAACTGCCCAAACTTATCATTATCGAGCATTTTGATTACCTTTTCGGGAACGAGCATGATGTATATGGCGTTGGTAAGATAGCGAAAGAATATGGTATCCCTTTTCTTTACAATGGCGCTTATTCCGTGGGGATGGTGCCAGTGAACGGTAAGAAGATAGGTGCGGATTTTATTGTGGGTTCGGGACATAAAGGCATGGCTGCGGCCGCACCATCGGGTATTCTCGCTACTACTGACGAATGGGCACCAAAAGTGTTCAGAAGCAGTCAGATGGTTGGAGATGTTACAGGCAGGCGGTTCGAGAACAAGGAGCCGGAGATGCTTGGCTGCACTCTGATGGGCGGGACTGTGCTCTCCATGATGGCTTCTTTTCCGACTGTAAAAGAACGTGTGAAGTGCTGGGACGAGGAAGTGAAGAAGTCAAATTATTTTATCCGGGAATTCTTGCGCATAGAAGGGAACAAAATTAAAGGTGAATATCCGCGTAAGCATACGCTGTCGAAGGTGGATACGCGAGATAGCTTTGACAAGATTGCGAAGACGCATAAGCGAAGAGGGTTCTTCCTCAGCGATGAATTGAAAAGAAGAGGGATTGTAGGCGAATTTGCAGGTTCTACAAGGGTTTGGGAGCTTAATACGTATGGCATGAGCTGGAACAAGATACGGTATTTGGGTGAGGCGTTCATAGAAATAGCGGCTAAATATGCGCTTCCGGTGGGGTAACAGCCCGGACGATATTAATTGTAGTGTCCACTAAGATATTGCAGTCTCATATCTGCCAAGAGGGGTCAAAAAAAGTATCCCTCTTTTCTAACTTTCTAATTACTTTTCCTTTTTACAAAAGAACAGGAGCTAGCTAAAAGAAAAAATAAAAAGGAGTGCTATATACTCATCCTCCTATCTCTATCGTGTACTCAAAGTTCTGTGTGTTCCTTGGTAGTATCTTCAGTGTCCAGACTCCACCAGTTGCGTTTGTTACCATGTATGTTTCGCTGTACTCTATGTGCGACACGTGATATGTCTCTTCGCTTGTCACATCCTCGAGTGGTAAATAATCGGAGCCTAAACTAACACCAACAGTGTTGACGGTTTTTGATGGTTCCGGTGTCATATCCTCGCCTTCAAGTCCTGCCAATGCCAATGAGACATTGAAAGAAGGCTCTTCTGTCTCTTCCGTTCCTGTGGCATATTTATCGTATCCACGCTGGCTGGTTGTGATCACAACACTAAAATTCTGTCCCTGTTTCACTGTGAAATTTTGCGGGTATGCTGTTTTGGGCTGTTTCCATACTTCTAAACGAATATGCACTTCGTAGTCCCTTCCCCATCGCTCTGCCGCGGAGTCATCTATGTTCAGCTTGATGCCACCCCCGTACTTACCTTTTGCTGCATCTGCGGGCACATCCACAGTCACATTTACCGTTGCAGTCGAGTTCGCATCCACCGTTGCAGGCGCATCTACCGTCAGCCACTCGTTGGGAATCATGTTCTCGTCATACATGTACTCTTCGCCCCCTATTTCCGGACTTATTGCAATCGCTTCGTCACCTTTGTTTTCAATCTGTATTTGATACTCCTTTGTCTGTCCTGCTTCTACCATACCATCTATATCCCATGGTTGTATAACAATCTTCGACGGTTCCCAGACGTCTATTGAAAGCATTAACGAGTTTTGGTATGTTGGGAATGGTAGATACGGCATTGAAATAGTATCATTTGTGAATACAATCTGAGTACCGTAATCACCGATCTCCGCATCTTCCGGTATCTTCACCGTAACGGTGTATTCTTGCACCTCTTCTGACTCAATTTCCGCGCTGCCGGGTTCAATAGTTATCCATTCTTCTTTCATGAAGTACTCGCTATACAGCATCGTCTCTAAGCGAGGACTTGTAAATACCGACTCGTTTTCCTTGTTTTTTACCTTCACCGTAAACTCTTTTTCACCACCGGGTTTTATCCGGAACTGCTCATATCTCGGCGAGATTTGTAAATTCGCGTAATCCACTTCTTCAGCGTTTTCTTCGGATGTCGTTACTACGCTTTCATTAGACATCACTTCTATGCTTCCTCCAGACATCTCTTCCAGCACGGGCACGGAATCCATAGCGGTAATAGCGGTGACAGAGAGCACGCACATAAGGAACGCTGCGAGCAGAACGAGAGTTATTGTTTTTTTCATCTTTTCTTCTTTTTCACCTTCTTCTTCTTATATCTTTAAGTTCGCCTCTTTTACTGCAGACTCATTTATTAATATATGTGCCCGTATTTAAACCTTTAGATTTTTCGGATGGCCCAAAAATACGCGGTTTTATGGGGGTAATATTGGGCAAGTGTGCCACATATCGCTGTGAGCCTATTAGAACTGCAGCTCACCACGGAGATCACGGAGCGCATTGATAAGAGATAAATGATTTTCCTGAAAGAAGAAAAAAACGAAAAGCTTTTATATCGTAAAATTCAAGATATAATTGTAACATGCAAGACGAAACAAAAGAGAAATTAGTAGGTTATGCATCTATTATTTTAGGGGCCATAGGGCTAATTATTGTAGCTACATGTTTATTCGGATTATATTTTTTAAAAGAAATTGAATTTGAACCCGAGAGCGGAAGAGATATTATTGGGTTAATTATCTCATATTTAATTACATTAATTTCAATATATTCTGGATATATAGGCTACAAAAAATTTAAATATGTGGGGAAATTCCCATTATATAATGCAAATCTATTAATTATTTTTGGAATTCTCAATGGTTTTGATACTTTCGTATCCAATATACATCAGGGTTATTCAAATTTTGGACATACAGAAGCAGGATTTTCTATTGCAACATTTTTATCGTTGATCCTTACTATTTCTATAATGACCAATGGTCTATTTTTAATTATCAAGAAAGAAAATGAATTCAAAAAGAGGAGTGTGATCTCAATTATATTTTTCAATTGTATAACTTTAGGGATTTATAGTTTTGTGTGGTTTTATAAGCAAAAAGAAGTAGTGAGTAATCTCAAGACGGTTTACCAACCAAATAATAGTCTAATAAATATCTACTTAATTTTTGTACTATTATATATAATGATTTACATTCCCTCACAATTTGCTTTAAGATTATCCACGAGTTTATCGTCATTTAATATTATTATCGCTACTTCTTCTTTTATAATCGCTTTTTCTTTCTTTGTTTTAGCAATAGTAATTTCATTCCAGTTCAAAAAGGCTTTAGAGGAGTATTTCACTGAAAAGTTAAAAGAAAGTGTCAAATTTTCTAAATTAGCTACTTTCTTTTTTCTATTTTATTATTTACAGTATAAAATCAATCGACTGAATAAAGACTAATGTATCTTTGAATAATTAAAGAGATGTGATTTTATGCTCCTGCCGCCTTAAATATGTCTTCAAGAACGCATAGTGAAAGAACTTATACATCCCAAACATTTGGTGTAAACGAGCACAAATTAGGAATTGCTAGCATCAAGAACATCCAGGAATAGACAAAGAAACCGTGTGGCTGCACGGATTTCTTGTACATACTGCCGATAGCGAGTAGAAAAGGCAACCCCCAATTTGCAAGATAAAACCAAAAAGATTTAACTCGACATTGTTCAATTAACCGCAGAGTTCACAGAGAGCGCAGAGGAGATGGAGTTTCGATTATCACATTCCTTGGATAATATTTTGTCTCTTTTTTCTTTTGGCTTACTGGGCCATAAATACTTAACCCAACACACCTAGAGTAATACGTAACCCTAGAAATACAAATCAGTATTCAAAAACGGGATCAAAGCAACCACTAAACCAGCCACATAATACGCTTTTCTGTCCATGACGCCGTTAGTGAAATGCCCAACAGCGCCTTGTCTCTCTTTTGTATTCTGTTCACCAATCAATGTATCCATTACATCGCCGAGTTCGACACCACTTAAAAGCTCTTTGGTGATATGCGCGGGTAATTCAAAGAAAGGGGTGGTGCCATAACCTACTCGCTCAGTATTATCCCTGATACACATCACGCCAAAAGTGAACCATCGGTCATATAATTTCTTTATCCCGCCTTCAATACCGACAAAGAACTCAGCACCGAAATTACGCGCTTCGTTTGTCATGCTCAATTCAAGTGCTCTATTCCTTGCACCCGCAAAAGTTTCCGCATTGACTGGTTGAGATGGGACGTTACTATTCACTCTGATACCGGATACATCAACGGTATCGAAAAATTTGGAAAAAGCCTCCGCTGTTGCTGCCACTTTCACGGGGTTCCGAGATCCGACTAGCACTTTCATTACTTACGTTACAATCGCGATTAACGCGATTTCTATACTGACGTCCTTTGGTAGCCGCGTCACTTCTACTGCACTGCGTGCCGGCGGGAGCGTCTTGAAATACTCTACGTATACATTGTTCATTCTGTCGAAGTTGTCCATGTCAGCTAAGAATACCGTGACACTTTCTATTGTGCCTCGAACTAGCGCGCTTGTCTTTGGATCGATCGGGATTTGGCCCGAACAAAAGAGCATTTCCCCCACCCTTATAGCCTGACTATACGGGCCGATAGCCATAGGTGCATCAGTCGTTGTAATGACCTCTTTGGCATGGTTTTCCTCTGAACGCTCCAAAGAACTGGTTATTCCGGCGAGGGCGAACATCGGAAGTAAATAAAATAGTGGTGTTCTTTTCTTCATTGTATATGCAATGGAAATCTAAATATATATACATAAATATTATACGAAAAAATCGTAAGAAATTAGTATGCCAAGAAAAATTCGCGTAGGTCTTATTTCTCGTATATGTATCTCTTTCGGCACAACGCCGATCTCTTGCGCCCATGCACGCACATCCTGCTTGAACTCTGCTCTTGTGATCATCCGGAACCACCCTTCAGAACATTCATTGTCTTCTGTCCCAACGAAGCAATCACATGTGTATCAGTTATCCCTGCTTGGAACAGTACCGAATAGAGTTCGCATTTGATTTCGCGTTCGTGACGCTCACTTCAATAGCTATGCCGGGTTCATAAGCTTCTTTCAACATTTTATACATCCGTGTCAGAGTCTCCATATCCGCTATGTAGGGTCGCAAGAACTTCTTTATCCACGAGCAGTTCGTTAGGTGCGAGCGTATAATGCAGCGGAACAGTTGTGCCATCTGCTATTGAGTCTGCTATGCAGTATTTAATAATAGCGGATGAGGTCTGTAAGCGCGTAAAGCTGCAGAATCGCCAGCAATTCGGGGCATTCGCGGTGGTACCGCCGTATCTGGTCCAGCGCTTCCGCGATGCCGTCAATCTTGTATGCCGCTTTTGTTTCTATTATGAATACCGGAACGCCATTGATAAGGAAGACGATGTCCCAGTCAATACCGAAATAGTGATGAATTAATTTATCCCGTCTCCGTAAGCAAGCTCGTTGGAGAAGATCATCGTTCATCAGATCCTGGAGCTCCAGCCCTTCACAGTTTTTCAGGATAAATTGCGTCTCATCAAGTATATGCTGCAAGAAAGCCGCGTCTTTATTCACACCATATCACCTCCTTCTTCACATCAGATCGGAGATACGGACTGAGCCCTTTAGAAGTAACCAGATCAATCTCTTTCCCGGTGAGTTCTTCAAGGAAGAAGATTAGCTCGATGAAGTTATCGTAGGTGGGCTTCTCGAATTCCACGAGTATGTCAATATCGCTCGTCTCTTTCTGCTCTCCTCTAGCATGAGAGCCGAATAGCCCTATTCGCTTCACACTATATCTCGCCTTTATTTCATTTTCATGATTCCTCAGGGTCTCGATCACATCCATAAAGCCAGTTTTCCAGTGTCTTTATATCAATGCAGGTCATATGCATCTCGCTTATTCACGAGACGGGCTAATAAGTTCAATAGCCTCCGGTACATTACCTGAAAACGCTCATGCGGTATCGCCCTCTGTTTGAGAGCTTTCGCGTTCCAAACAAAATGCTTAATATCTATTGTTTTTATGCGTAGCATTTAAAAAGAAATCGGGAACAAAAACACATAGGATAGGCGAGGCAATTGTTGGCGAAGGGCATCGAAGAGAACCGAAAGGAACTTGCAGTAAAGATATTTGAAGAGAGGAAGGTGTCACTGAGAGAATCTGCGGAAATTGCCGGTATCTGTACAACAGAGATGTTAGAAATACTGAAAGAGCGGGGTATAAAGTTGGATTATAGTTTGAAAAACCTTAGAAAAGAGGTAGAAGAGATGTATAAGGAATTGGGGCTTGATGTTTCTTGCGAGTGAGATTTGTTAGGTACGGTGAATGAAAAGTTTAAACATTAGTCATATCTATATAATACCTTGTAAAGAGCAATAACATATCAGGGTCAAGAATAACCCCTTCAAGAATAACACCTTTTCGAACAGGGCAATAATACAGAATCCAGACGAATTTTTCGGGCGAAAAGATGAGGTTAGAACAATCTTTAGTAGGCTTTCAAATCTTCAAAGTTGCGATGTTTCGGGAGAACGAAAAATAGGAAAGTCCTCTTTGCTTTACTATATCTTCATGAATTTACGTGACGGTGATAAATATAATGTCGCATATATTGATATGCAAGACGCAAAATATCATACCGTTGAAGGGTTCCTGAAATACAGCCTGAAAGAACTGGGCTCTGACCCTGGAATTATTTCATCAAATAGTCCTAATGAAAATTTAATAGCGTTTTCAGATTTGATAAAGGATCTAAGAAGTAAAATCAAACCGGTACTTTTAATTGATGAATTCGAAAATCTAACTAAAAGGGCGGAAGAATTTAATAATGACTTCTTCGATACTATGAGAAGCCTTGGATCTCATGGCAATATTGCTTATGTTACCGCTTCTTTGCATGCAATAAAATGGCTGTGTACAGTAGGAAATTTCACTTCCCCCTTTTATAATATCTTTTCGCAAGTGCCTCTGGGACTATTTTCTCCAGACGAAACAACTGAATTTTTATCTGCAAAAAGAGATGGTGTTGAATTTAACGAAGAAGAAATTGATTTTATCAAGAGAATAGCCAATAATCATCCGCTTCATTTGCAAATCGCTTGTTATCATGTTCTTGAAAACAAAGGAAAGGCGTATGATGAAAAGAAATTAAGAAAAGAGATTGAAGAAGAAATTAAAAGTTTTGGTGATAAATGGATAAGAAAAGAGCGTTGGATTGTAAAATGCATAAAGTATTCAATTAATGATATTAAGGAAATCATAAGATCGAGATTGGGTAAATGAAAATAACTAACGATATAAAAACAGCTATTTATCAGATATATCTGTGTCTATGCAAACCTATTACGTTTAGTGAATCTATGGATAGCCTAGATAAAAAGAGTAAAATGAAATTAATATTGAAACTATCATTTTTTTCTTTTATCATTTCAATCGTAATTGTTGGCATTGTTAGAATTATTTTGTACTATAACAAGTAAAATATTTGGCTTTAATCCGCAGCAATTATTAGAACATT
>CAZOEM010000085.1:0-9000 GCA_964578735.1 uncultured Halobacteria archaeon
CTCTATGGAATGGTATATCTCCAAGTCTATTACCAATCAATTTGGAGAGGATACGATAATTTTATAAACGCGTCAAGTGAATATGATAATGGATCGTTGATCTTATCAAAGTATTCTTTTGCATCGTTCATTCGTTCTCTAAAACCAGCCCAATTCTTCTTGTTCATCGCATTCCGTGCCTCCGCCCATTCTTTAAATCCAAGCATCCTTTCCTTATGCTGTCCTTCAAAAAAGACCCTTGCACATTTAAAATCGGCAATCGCTTTGTATAAATCTTCATTAGATAAAAGACGTATCATACCACGATTTGCATAAGCCGTAGCAAATTCAGGATTAAGTGCTATTGCTTTGTTGTAATCTTCAATCGCTTTCTCATGCTTCTTTAATTCATCATAGGCAGTTCCGCGGTTGTTGTAACTCACTGCCAAGTTTACCCGTACTCTTTCTATAATTTCATCATCCTCAGCGATTTTTTCCGCAAGCTTGAAATAAGAAATCGAAATGCTGTAGTCTGCAAGAGTACCAAATGTAATTCCCTCGTCAATTAAAATTTCAGCAGTGATGCCTCTATCTTCCTTTATCTGTTTGTATGCCTCTTCGTCCTTGCCGCTTCGTAGTAACTCTTCCAACTCGTCAAGATTCGTCATTCTTTCTTATATTATCTATATACACGGAAATATTAAATAGCGCGCTATACCTCTCAGACGTTTTCTTCACAGAATTCATTTGCTCTTCTAACATGAAAAAACACCACACAGTCAAACCTTCTTTTATACTGTATTACTTCGTCATATAATCCCTTTATTGGTGTTAGAAACTCTCATCTCCTGCGATTTTTTCCAATGTCTCGTATTCCTCACGTGTCCTCACGAATAAATGGACATTACCCAGTTTGATCTTTCTCAAGCCGGCATCCTTTGCCGCGTTATAGGCATCTATCATCTGCCATAGATCTGGAGACGGGACCTCGCTCATCTTATACGCCGGGAAGAAAGCGAGGATAGTGAACGGGATTTCAGCGTCCACCGCGGCTAATTCACTTGCGATTTTACCTATCTGGTCTGTCTCTACCCAGCCGGGGATATAAAGCGAGAGTACCTCTAAAATAAAATCCCGGTCCTTTAGCTCTGCCGGAAGCTTCGGAATACGCGAATTTGATACCCCTGTTAGTTTTCGATGCACTTCCTCATCATAAGCTTTTATATCCAGCCAGAAAGAGTCTATCCCCGCCTGCTGTAATAAATCAAGATTAGTAGGAGTTAAGCCATAGCCGTTGGTTTCCAAAAGCACCCAAACTACTTCATTTAATTCCTTTATCAATTTTTTACAGCTGAGGTTGCAGCCAGACTGGTAAACAGAGAGATAATGCTCAGGTCTTGAAAGAAGGATTGCATTTATCAGCCGGTATGGAATTCCGCGTTCGTATTTGAGTGTAGCTTCACAAGCTTTCTGGCTCTGCCCAGTGGTAAAATCAAATACCTGACAACTTCCTTGCTCAAATCTCTGCTCGATTAATTTGCATTCCATGACTCGTTCTTCTGATAACCACAAGGTTACACCGAGTGATATTTTACATTAGTTATACAAAATACAAACACTATTAAAAAATCACCGACAAATTTGCATATCCGATATAACGGATGTTTCCGGATTAGTTAGTTAGCCTTGATAGTCCCAGGGAACAGAGCATATCTCGCCATCAATTTTTGCTCCTTTTACCAGTTTGAATCTTCTTAGCACGATAAATATCTGTGTAAGCTCGCCCTGCCTCATACCAAACTTCTGCATTATTTCTATTGGTGTGACTTTTCCCTTCTCTTTTATAAATTCATACACCTTTCTCTGCTCCTCAAGAAGCTCTTCCGGTTTTACCACTCCAAATACATTAGAAAACCTATCAGCATCTGATTGGGCTATTGGATCACAGGGATGTTGCGGCATTTTGCTATCGAAATAGCAATCCTCACAGACCCGCTCGTTTCCAAACTCATAAGAATCTTCTTCGTCTACTTCTGCGCCACACCTCTCGCACTTCAACTTCATTTTTCCACTCCCAGTATCATAGAAGCTCATCCACCTGCGCTTCTTCTTCGTTCACCGCAATATCACCTCTTAACAATTTCTAATTGTAGATAGTTCCTTCTTATATATTTATTTATTTAGCTGCTCATTATATTCACTTGCATGCCTACAAATCATACACCCGAATACCTATCGCATCCACTTTTGAAAGAGGGAGTAGTAGAGCGAAGGAGATATCAAATAGCTATTGCGAGAGAGGCAAGGAAGGAATCATTAATGGTTGTTTTGCCTACCGGCTTGGGCAAGACGACCATAGCCCTATTTGTTCTAATTAACCGGTTGGCAAAAGGTAAAGTACTGTTCCTGGCTCCGACCAGACCGCTAGTTGAGCAGCATTCGGCGTTTTTAAAGGAGGTGCTGAACATTGATCCTTCTGTTATACAAACGTTAACAGGCAATGTATTGGCAGATAAGCGTGCGAAATTATGGGATGATGCAAAAGTAGTTGTATCCACACCGCAGATAATAGAGAACGATTTGCTGAGTAATAGAATAAACCTCAGTGTCGTTTCTTTGATAATATTCGATGAATGTCATCGTGCAGCCGGGAACTACTCGTATGTGTACATCGCGGAGAAGTATGCGGAACAAGCGACAGAGCCATTGGTATTGGGAATGACCGCATCTCCGGGCAGTGAAGAGGAGAAGATAAAGGAAATTTGCATTTCTTTGGGTGTAAAGAAGGTAGAAAGCAGGACAGAATACGACTCCGACGTAGCTCCCTACATACACAAAAAGGAGATTGAATGGCGTACCCTAGACGTTCCCGTAGCGATAAAGAAACAGAAGCGGCTATTAGATACCGTATTAGATGATCGAATAGGCGAATTACAAAAGCTGGGCTTTATAAGGAAGAAAAGGGGCAAGGAGGTAACAAAGAAAGAGCTTTTGGAATTAAGGAAGATAATAGCGGCGCAATTGGCGAGTCAGAAGCATGCGGACTTATACAAGGCGCTTTCGCTCCAAGCCGAGGTGTTGAAGATAAAGCATGCGATTGATTTGATAGAGACACAGGGCATTTTCGCAGTGAACAGATATTTTGGGCGATTGAAGAACGAAGCACTTTCAAAGGAGGGGAGTAAAGCTGCGAAGAGGTTGCTAAAGGATGACAGATTTGTGGATGCGATGAGCATGGCGGCATCATACGAAGGAGAGCATCCAAAGCTGAACGCAGTGATACAGATACTGCGGGATGAGTTTCGAGTTAATCCTAAGACCAGGATAATAGTTTTTACCAATTATCGTGATACTGCGGAGATGATCATATCCGGTTTGCAGGACCGGAACGCAGAAGAAGAAGGGATAAGAGCGGTTAAGTTCATCGGGCAGGCGACAAAGGCAGAAGATAAAGGCTTGAAGCAAAAAGAGCAGGTGGAGATAATAACTAAATTTAAAGCGGGCGATTACAACGTCTTAGTTGCTACTTCCGTGGCTGAGGAGGGACTTGATATCCCGGCGACCGACCTCGTACTATTCTACGAGCCCATTCCGTCTGCGATAAGAAGTATCCAGCGTAAAGGGCGGACTGCGAGGAAGAAAGTAGGAAAGGTTATAGTGCTTATTGCAAAAGGTACGAAGGACGAAGCTTATTACTGGCTAAGCAGGAGCAAAGAGCGCGAGATGCAAAAACGGATAAGCGAGATGCGCATGATCGAGATAGAAACAGAAAAAGCAGTGACAAAAACCGAATCAACAGAGATAAAAACCGAATCAACAGTGACAGAAACGGGGAATAAAACGGAAAATAAGGAAGACGAGGATCAGAGCAGAATAACAGACTTTGAAGACGAGTTGAAATTAACCATCTTTGTGGATCCGAGAGAGACAAGGGCAGGGACAGCGCGGTTCCTACAGAAAGCGGGCGTGGACCTGAAATTGCAGAATTTGGAGATTGGCGACTACATTGTTTCTGATAAGGTTTGCATAGAGCGTAAAACGGTAACGGATTTCCTGGACACACTGATAAATAAGCGGCGGAATTTGTTTGAGCAGATTCATCGGATGAAGAGCGAGTACGAGAAGCCCTTGCTCGTCATCGAAGGTGACTCAATCTATGGGCAGAGGAACGTGCATCCAAATGTGGTGAGGGCAGTAATGGCGTCCATAGCTATTGATTACTCCGTTCCTATAATACAAACGCGGGATGTAGCAGACACGGCATCGTTAATATACGTTATAGCAAAACGGGAGCAAATGCCGAACAAGACGGAGGTGAATCCTCATGGTAAGAAACCCACGGCATCGTTGAAAGAGCAGCAAGAATATTTCGTTTCCGCATTATCCAATATAGGAATCATGACGACGCGGAAATTATTGGGTAAATTTAAGACTATTGAACGCATTATGGCTGCATCAAAGGCGGAATTGATGGAGGTTGAGAACGTAGGAGAGAAAACAGCGGAGCATATTAAAAAGGTCTTTAGTACGGAGTATAATGAATGAATGAATGAATGAATGAATGAATGAATGTTGAATATTTTCTACAAAAAGTTTCAAGAAGGTTATCAAGTTTAACAGGTAACCATGAAATAATATAAAGTGGAAAAAATAAAGGATAAAAATGGTTGACGTATCACAATATAAGGAACTGTTCGTAGACGAGTCAAGAGAGCATCTGCAATGCATAAGTAAAAATCTGCTAACGTTGGAGAAAGAGCCAGAGAATACAGAGGCATTAAATGAAACGTTCCGGGCTGTACACACACTGAAAAGCATGGCAGCTACAATGGGATTTCTCGAGATGGAAGAGCTATCGCATGAGATGGAGAACGTGCTTGACGTCCTGAGGAAAGAGGGAGAACCAGGAGAAGGAACAGTTGACCTTCTGTTTGAATCTCTTGACTGGCTCGAAACACTCGTCGAAACTGTGGCAACAGGGGAAGCGGTAAAACCTGATTTGACAGTACTGTATAAAAAACTGAAAAATATTCCGGCGGGTAAAAAAGAAGATATTGAACTACCAGCCGTTACAGCGGAAGGAAAGGATGCCGGGAAAGTTAGACCTACCATACGGATAGGCATAGAAAAGATACAGGCATTGCAGAACCTTGTAGAGGAATTAGCGATTGCAAAGATGAGCCTTCTTCAGATAGCAACAAGATATGCCAGCTATGAACTCAATGAGATAACCGCCACAATAGACCGACACATATCAGAATTACAGGACCGGGTAATGCAGATGCGCATGTTCCCTGTTGGATACCTATTTGACAAGTTTCCAAGAGCAATGAGAGATTTAAGCAGGAAAACAGGAAAAGAAGTGGATTTTATTGTATCAGGCAAGGAGATAGAACTTGATCGTCTTGTGCTTGATGAGATAAATGATGCAGTACTGCATCTGCTGCGTAATGCGGTGGATCATGGGATAGAGAAACAGGAAGAGAGGAAAAATGCGGGTAAAGAGGATAAAGGCAAGGTTATATTGAGTGCAATACGAGAAGGGAACCATGTTGTTGTATCAGTCGAGGATGATGGCAGAGGGATAGTTATAGAAGAACTGAAAAAGATAGCAGTGGAAAGAAAAATCATAACTAGTGAGGCCGCATCGAGGATGAGTAACGCAGATGTTTATGAACTTCTCAGTGAGCCCGGGCTGAGCACGGCAAGAGAAATAACAGATATTTCAGGCAGAGGTGTAGGTTTTGATGTTGTGACGTCAAAGGTCAAATCGCTGGGTGGAAGCGTCAGAATAACATCAGAAGAAGGCAGAGGTACAAATGTTAAGTTGCATCTGCCTTTGACTATCGCTATAATTAAAGCATTACTTGTCGGCGTTGAAGACGAAAGATATGTCATGCCATTAGATTCTATCCGTGAAATAGTAGCAGTTGGCGAAAAGGATTTGAAAAGCGTAGAAGGGAAAGAGATATTTAGATATAGAGAACAGGTTCTGCCACTTTTGAGGCTGAAAAACATCCTGGACGTATCAGGAGAAAAAGATAGTATAGGTCCTGTTATGGTAGTGGAAAGAGCCGAGAAATTCTTCGGTATTATGGTTGGTAGACTCATAGGTCAGCAGGAGATAGTAGTTAAGTCATTGGAAGTAAAAGACAGGAAAGAGTTTGCTGGCGCTACAATACTCGATGATGGCGCTGTTGCACTCATCTTGGATGTAAGTGGATTGGTGTCTACTTAAAAATCCACCTATTCTTAAGCGGAGAATGCGAAATAAAAAGAGCAAAAGTCAAAGTTTCATATCCATATGGTATATGCTGCATTTTTACTTCTTATATATTCCCTCCTTCGCATTAACCGGCTTAAACAATTTCCTTGCAGTAGCATATAGCATCTCGGTCTTCCCCAAGACGAAAAAGCCATCAGTATTCAAAGCATTGTAGAACTCCTTGTGCAGCCGTTCATGCATAGCCCTTGAAAAATATATTGACACGTTCCTACAAAAGATGACATCAAAATGCGCAAGTGGCTTACCGGAAGTCAAATCATGCTTTTCAAATTTCACAAGCCATTTTATCTCATCACATATCCTATATCTCCCATGATCAAAAACGAAATACAGTGACAAAGAATCTGCCCCTACATTCTTGACCTCGTCAAAAGTATATTCGCCTTTCTTCGCTTTTGCCAGGCTATCACCGTCAATATCCGTGCCATGAACAGAAATAAGGAAGTTCTCGGGGTTAGCACCTAAAAAATCATACATCAATATTGCGATAGAATACGTCTCCTCTCCGGATGCACACCCGGCACTCCAAATCCGTATTATCTTCTGTTTCTTCCTCCGCTTGTCCTGAATAAGCGAGGGTATAACGTTTTTTCTGAAATAGTCAAAAACAGAAGCGTCACGAAAGAACTTGGAAACTGTTATCGTGAATGCATCCATCAGTTCATTGTATTCCGTAGGGTCACTATTCAGAAGCGTTGCATAATCTCTGTATGAATACAGGTTGTTCGCTCTTATTCGAATGGCAAGTCTTCTTTTTACATAGGTGTCCCGGTATTGGTTGCAATCGAATCCCTTATCTTTAAGTATCTGTGATTTCAGGACTTCAAAATCCCGATCCTGATTGGGGATCAAATTTTCAGTCATGATTATAATCATTCCAGCTCGTCATAACAGTTTTCGCACACTACCTTTTCACCAAACAGCTTCGGATTTTCTGTTTCCTTTCCACATATCTCGCATTCAAACATTCTTTTTTCACCCCCTCGATTTTTCATCTATAATACCTCGTATTATATATAACGTTAAGCTCTTGCTGACCCAATAGCCAGGAGCTCATAAAAGTGTAAAAATCATAATGAAGAAGCGGCGTTAAGGGTGATTATGACTGCAATGGCGCTCTGGTTGGAAACTGCCGAGAAGGAGGGGAGAGGCATTCCACAGCCGGGAGGGAAGGAGTTACTACGAGCGATCGTGGATAATAAACAGAGGGCAGATGACTTACACAGAAGAAGAAGCGAAACAGAAATTGGGAGAACTCGTTGCGCGGTTCCGGGCGAATATAGACGTTTATAAGCGGTTAGCATATAAGGAAGCGCAGGTAAGATGCGAATTCATTGACCCCTTCTTTGAAGCCTTAGGCTGGGACGTAAGCAATAAGCAGGGCTTTGCGGAACAATACAAGGAGGTTGTTCTCGAAGATACAATTAAAGTTGGGCGTTCGACCAGAGCACCGGATTACAGTTTCAGAATCGGGAGCCAGCGTAAATTCTTCGTGGAAGCGAAGAAACCGGCGGTGAACATAAAAGAGGACGTCAGCCCCTCATACCAATTGAGACGGTATGCGTGGAGCGCGAAACTGCCGCTATCTATTGTTACTGATTTCGAGGAGTTCTCGGTATTCAACTGTCAGATGAAGCCCAATCAAAATGACAAAGTCGGCATAGGTCGGATTGCATATTATAGGTTTGACGAGTATCTCGACAAGTTTGACGAGATATACAACGTATTCTCAAAGGAAGCGGTACTCAAGGGCAGTTTCGACCGGTACGCGCAATCAACAAAGGGCAAGAAGGGCACTGCGGAGGTAGACCGTGAGTTTCTGAAGGAGATAGAGAGCTGGCGTGAGCTGCTGGCTAAGAATATCGCGCTACGGAATCCGGACGTGAGTATATACGAGTTGAACTATGCGGTGCAGAAGTTGTTGGATCGCATAATATTCCTGCGGATTTGTGAGGATCGCGGCATCGAGCATTATGGGCAGTTGCAGACAAAGGCAGAAGCAGGTGACGTGTACATGCATTTGCTTAACCATTTTAGATTGGCGGAATCCAAGTACGAGAGTGGGATATTCGATTTCGAGTGCGATGGGATATCGCCTGCGCTGACGATAGACGACAAGGTCTTGAAGACGATTATACAGGACCTGTATTATCCGAAGTCGCCATATGAATTCTCTGTGCTCGGAGTGGAGATTCTGGGCAATGTGTACGAGCAGTTCCTGGGTAAGGTCATTCGGCTGACCGCAGGGCATCAGGCGAAGGTGGAGACGAAGCCGGAAGTGAAAAAGGCGGGTGGCGTGTATTACACGCCTCAGTATATCGTTGAATATATCGTGGAGAATACTGTTGGTAAGTTGATTGCGGGTAAGACACCGGAAGAGATTGCACATATAAAGATTCTGGATCCGGCATGCGGGTCTGGCAGTTTTCTTATTGGTGCGTACACGTATCTGTTGCGGTATCATCTGGATTGGTACGTGAGTAACAAGCCGAAGAAGCATAAAGAGGCGGTGTTTCAAGTTACGGAGAATGAGTGGTATTTGACAACGGCGGAAAAGAAGCGGATTCTTTTGGATAATGTCTTTGGCGTTGATATCGACTCGCAGGCGGTTGAGGTGACGAAAATGAGTCTGCTGTTGAAGGTGCTGGAGCACGAAAGCAGGGAGAGTATAGATCAGCAAATGAAGCTGGGGCTGGAGGGTGTGCTGCCGAATCTGGGTGATAATATCAAGTGCG
>CAZOEM010000086.1:0-8991 GCA_964578735.1 uncultured Halobacteria archaeon
ATCCCCTGCTCAGCCATAGCTAACAATTGATTTGCACCCGAAGGGTGCTTTCTCGCTGTCCTCCTTCTTGCTTCTGTTTCGTTCAGGAAGAGCCTGTAGTCGCAAAGAGTTATGAATGGTCGCCTGCTCGAAAGTGACACCTTTTTAATTGGCAGTTTCTTGAAATCATCAGGATAAAAATAGAACTCTATTCTGTGCCTCCGTATCGTATTGAGATAGAACTTTGCAAATTTTGAATTCAACACGGTTAGAATGTATTTAAGGTCAAAATTTAAAGATATTTCTTCCAGCGCACTTCGAGATTTATCAGTCCACTTCTTTATGCTGTTCTCTATGCTCCGATTTGAAACGGATTTTAAGTCATCGTATCTTACCATAACATTTATGCTGTGATTGCACACTAACCCGCTTTCGTCATAAGTTCCATCTACCGTAGCGCCTCTAATTATTTTAGGTGGTACATACAATTCTGGAAATGTCGGTCTGGCTAATCTTTTAGGGCTTCTTTCCGTATCCCATTCTAAAAACTTGATTTTATTAATTTTGTATCTACCGATATATTTTGCCTCTACATAGGGTTTCTTGTTGATTTTTGTAGGTTTATCGGAAATCAAATCGTCTTTTTTGAACTCTCCCTTCCAATACCTCTCATCACTATTGGGTCTTAAACCATAGCTTATAAAACAAATATTGCCCAGCAGTTCTATATCCATGAACACATCTCCAAAATCTATCTCGGGACTTATCCTGAATGTTTTATTCACATCACAGGAAGGTTCAAGTTCCTCAACATTTTCAAACGAGTGTGTATGCAAAATTCGTCTTGTCTTCTTTTTCTCTCCCGATTTCTTCACTATCAATATGACATTTTCGATACCAATGCCTTTGAATACCGTGATATTTTTAAAGAAGTCTATTTGTTTTAGGTAGTGATTCTCAAAAATGAATCTCTTGCTCTTATCTGCGAATTTTGAAGTGTTGAATGAATTTGAAACGATATACGAGAACATCCCATCTTTATCGAGCAATTTCAAACTCCTCTCGATAAATGCCATGAACAAATCCCATCTCTCGTAAAGCGTTTGGTATTCCCCTATTCTTTCCATCAATTCTCTTTGTCTTTGATAGTCTGCATCTTGCGTATCTGCTCTTACATACGGCGGATTCCCAATCACCACATCAAATCCCCTTTCCTCTTTCGGCTTCTCCGGGTCGAATGCCTCGTAGAACTCAAAACCCCAATGGAATGGGTTCAATTTCAAAAACTCTTCCTTATCTATTTCTATATTCTTCTCGCCGAACTCTCGGTAAAGATATGCGTTCAGCAAATTACTTATTTTCACATCGAGTTCCTGCACTGGACTTTTTAATTCCTTTGCCTCTTCACCCCAGGTTATCTTATACTCATGGATTAAGTCATTCCGCTCTTTAAGAAGGCTATCTAAAGTGGGTTTTTCTTCATCCCGGAGAAAATCCGAGAGTGTGAGTTTTGCGCCCCGAAACTCGCCTAAGTCTACGTATCCAATTAAACTATTCCCTACCCTAAGGTTGTAGTCAATATTAGGCAATGGTTGTATGTACCCTGGCTCGTAAGAGTCGGCAAGCCAGAGCCAAAGCCGTAATTTCGCTATCTCTATACCGTTTGGATTGAGGTCAACACCGTAAAGATTAGTGACTAATATTATTATCTTCAATGTCGTGTCGGGATTCTCAGCGCCTATTTTGTCATTTATCTCCTTGTTCAACCAAAACAGTATATTTGCCGCTGCAAGCAAGAATGCACCGGAACCACATGCGTTGTCCAGAACACGTAATTTCAGTATTATCTTCTCCCAAATCTGTTTCAATGTCGTTGCTGGCAGTATAAACAACTCTTCTATGTCTTTAATAAGCTCAGTATCCTTGTAGCCCTTTTCTGTCTTAAGTATTTCGTTTGTCTTTTCTATTATGCATGGATAGATCGTATTCTCAGAAATGTATTTCGTTATTGACTTTGGCGTATAATACGCTCCTGTTCCCTTTCTATCTGTAGCGGTCATCGCACGTTCAAAGATATAACCTAATATCTCAGGGTCTACGGAATCTCCGTTCCCTAACTGCTCTTTATGCACGAACGTGAAACTATCCAGAAACTGTAGTACATTCTTCAAAATCTCCGCTCTTACTTTATAATCAAAATTTCGCCTCATAAATTCAACTTCGGTATGGATAAACAAGCTCCCGTTCAGGTATGGTATAGCCTTGAACCGCTCATCAATATCAGATCTTTTGTCTTCTGGTGTATTCAAAACACTGAAAAACAACTGCTTCAATTTTGATGTGAGCAAGTCTTCTTCAAGCTCGGCTAGATATTTTAGTATATCCTCACCGATTATGCCTTTGGACTGTAAGAACTTGATAAAAATCAACCTGTTCATCACGACCTGAGCTATTTGCTCCTTCTCGGCCCTCTCCTTCACGCCGATGATATTGTTGACCAGACAGTCAGCTTCAGAAACGGTCTTCTGTTTGTTTTCATGGTCTTTATACCGACCGCCATGCAAAAGCGCGTTATACCAATCGTAGAACTTCTTACTTATTTCCTCTTCCGTCTTTGGCGAAATGACCTTCTCCTTACCAACCAGAAATACCTTTATCTGCTCATAATCAGCTTCTAAGTTCAGGTCGCTGACTACTTCTTTATTCTTGTCAATGAATACCCATCGTAACCCATCTGTTGCTACACCAAAATCATAGTGCTCTTTCACTTCGGCAAGCCTAAACAGGCCTTTTATTTGGTTTACGCCGCCATCTTTACTTTTATCAAATAGATTAGCATTCAGCGGCTTCGCTTCTACTAGAAACATGCCTGTTTTGCCTTTTATACGGTAATCTACGCTTCTATGACCCTTAGGAGTTTCAAAGGATTTTTCCGGTAGTTTCTCCAACTCTAACGGATCGAGAATTTTGTCAATCAGGAATTCCTTTGTAAATGCTTCTGGCTCTGCCTTCTCTTTCATAAACTCTGAACTGAGTTCCTTGCCTTCTTCAAAGACTCTGTTCTTGCCGTCTAAAGTAAGCCGTTCCTTAATATCCCTTAGCAGGTCACCAACGATATTTGCCGGATTCATTTTTTATTGTTTGTACGTAAAGTATAATACTTCTTTGGTAAAGCTTTTAAAACTTTTTGAAAGCAAAGTTTTTATTTCTAGGGATACGCTAATTTGTAAACGTCTATAATGAATGGGACGAAGTTTGGGCAATTTTCTTAATGTCTACATTGACCATATCTTACTTTCTTGAAGCCAATCCGGTATCTCGATTTTCGCACTTTTTACTCTTGGATGATTAGCAAACATTAAACGGAGGGTTCGTACTGCTGAGTATGCATTTATAATGATTTCTCTTTGTTCTTTGAAATACTTTTGGTCAAACTGATCTTCATTTACTAAATGGGCTGGCTTCTGTCGCATTTTTCTGATTTTGCGGAACGTTGCAATGCTTTCTTCCCAGGGCTGCCAATCATGGGTCCTAAAGAATCTGCGTATCCAGTAATCGAGAATCTGCAATCTGCCTTTATGTTGGACTGGAATCTTACCATCTTTGCGTTCAATCTCAATTTCATATGAAACTTCCTTCTGAAAGAAATCTTGGTTGATATTATCAGAGAGCATCTTGTCAAAAAGGAGAATGAAGTTATTGAATTCTTCTAGTGTAGGCCTGATAAGGAAACTGAAACGTTTAGGCCTATTTTCGCCATATTCCCCATAGTCGTCTTTGAATAATGGTGGCCTTCCCATTGCTTTAGCCATTTGGTTTATTATGTAAAGCTCCTTTAGAAGGGCACTACAAATAGGTACCTTCTCACCCCAATCACCGATAATCATGTTGCGGTAATAATCCGGATGAAGTTTGTAATTCCCCGGTAGTTCTTTCGCTTTCCATATTTGCTGATGTTCTGGTGTTAAATCTGTAAGATAACAGAGAAAAACAGCCACCGCACGGTTGTAGTCATCATCGTACGAAAACCCATATGTTTCAAGTAAAGCCTTGTCGCTATCCTTCATTTCCTCTGCATCATAGTAGATATGCCCCCGTATATCGTCATTTTCATATCTGTATCTTGGGTCATTTCTGTAGAATTCAAGTATAGACAAGTCGAAAGAAAGGTATGCCAGTTGTGCTTCCCCAAGTGCTAAACATAGCTTATAAGGCTGGCCTTCGTAGTCTTGTGGATTCACTACGGAATTAAGGTGTTTTTGAGTGGGGTAGATACATCCGTAAGGTGGCGATTCACTATCAAGCTTTGAGATTTGAATATCCATTGGTTCAAAACCTCTGCGAATTATATGTGGATTCAAGTCGGTGTTTGTATCAATCAGACCTACCATTTCGTCTTCAATGAGCTCTCTAACAACCATCTTGAGCAAAACCCAATCTTGTTTGAACTTTTCTGAGAGGGTCCAAGTGGGTATACCATTGAAGTCATGAGATTCCAGATAAAATGTCGTTACGGTTTTCAGGACATCTTCTTTGGTTATTTTGGCCATGTTTACACCATTCTTTCAGAAATTTTGCCTTTGATTTAAAATGTCCATAACATATCATTTTTAGAATTGCCCAAAGTATTGCACACAACTCCGTTATATCCGCAATACTTCGCATATCCGTCCCTTTTGGCAGTATATCAGAAGTACTTCTTATATACCGCCCTATAGCTGACCCTTCTTTCTCCTTTATTTTCCTTCCTTTCCTTCTGCTGTACCTCTTTATTCTCCCCTGCTAGGGCTCCATAAAAGGCAAAAAGGAGCCCCTTTACTCTTTACTATCTACTAGATATGTGAACCAAATAGAAAAATATATGTATAAAAGCAGGAGATAAAAAAGACAACGTAAGTCATTGTATTATTTCAGGCTGTTTTTGGAATACATCGGATGACAAAAGATTACAAAATAGATGGCATTTAAATACTTTGTAATACAACCTATTTTTATGGGAAGTAAAAAGCCAATTTCAATAAGGATAGAGGAAGAGGAATTAAAAGAGTTAGAGGAACTATCAAAGAAGGAAGGCATAAATCGGAGTGTATTAATCAGTAAAGCAATAAAACAATTCATCCAGAGCTATGACAAGAAAACGCCAGAGTCAAGTGAGACATTGGATATGCTTTTTGAATTGGAAAGTGAATTGGAAAGAAAGTATGAAACACTCCTCCTAAGAGTAAACATTTTAACTGGACAGGTTGATAATTTAGTTGAAAAGGAAAGGCACTGATCTGTATGAATGCTAATAATCAATCGGAGATTGAAGGTGTTTTGAGAAGAATAGTAAAGAATCAAAATCATTGGCATGATCCGGCTAATAGAGAGTGGTACCTAAAAGATGGTGCATTGAGAGAGTTAATGGATGCTGTTGATGAAGGTCTATATAAACCTCCTAAAATTTTCTATTTCCTCAAGAAAATGTTCTTTGAACCCCTTTATTCGAACGATAGAGCATATGGAGTATTAATAATTAGAGGCCCCAGGAGAATTGGAAAAACATCCACCTTAAAATATCTGATAAAGGATTACATTCAAAGAGGTTATAATTCTGAGTCTTTTATTTACCTTTCGCTCGATTCCGATGAACTTTTAAGAGATTTTGACAAGAAGAGATACCTAAGAGAATTAGTTGATGAAATTATCAAGAACTTTAAAAAGGCAAACGAACCGCTTATTATTATTCTCGATGAGGTGACTTTCTATAAGGGATGGGCAAGGGCAATTAAAAACCTAATTGATAGCGGGAGCATAGGTCCTGGCATAGCATTGATAGCAACGGGGAGTTATTCTTTAGATATGAGTAGCGCAAAAAGAGAGTTGGCTGGGAGGTTTGGGCCTCTGGGAGAAAGATTAAGAGGAGAGCAATTCTTTTATCCTAGAAGATTTATCGAGATGGCGGAAGCAATTTTAGGAAGCAATTTTCAGAGTTCCATCAGAGGAATGTTTGGAAAGGGTAGTGGTAGAAGAATGGGTATTATGGAGTATCTTGCTGGATTTCAAACAGATAGAGATAGTTTGTATTACGGCTACAAAAATATTCTGAATGAAAGAATGCAAGCATATTACGACGATCTTCATAACCTTTTTGAAAATATCTACTTATACAGTGGTGGATATCCAAGAAGTATTTATGAATCAATAAAATCACAAAGAACAGGAGAAATAAACATTCCCTTTGCAAGATATAGCGATGACATATTCGATCTTTTAGTGACGGATTCAACAAAATTTCGGCTTTCTAACGCTATAGTAAAACAGATACTTAGTATGGTCAAATCATCCTCTATGAGACTTTCTAGTGGTTATGACACGTTAACGCGAAATCTTCGGAAGGATGAAACGGAGAAATATATCTCCTACCTTGAAGCGTCGGGCTTATTCTCCTTTCTTCCTAATGTATCTTCTCCAGCACAGATAGACGTCGATTCTGCATGTGTAACAACGGGAAAAGATAGGTTGAAGTTAATCGTAAATGATCCCGCAGCGTTTATAGCCATTTATTTGTGTTCAAGAGGTGCCGCTAGTTTTGATCAAGTTAAGAGATTGCTTTCAGAGGAGAGGGTGCGAGAGCATCTATTTGAAGCTGTGATCGTTTCACATTTGCGATACATGCCACGTATAAGGATTGCACCTGAAAATAGGGGCTATATTATTACAGAGGATGAAGAAGAACTTGCAGATGGGTTTGCATGGTATCTTGATAGATATAACAGGCTCGTTCTTTTAGCTGTAGAAGCAAAATATACAGAAAAAGACGTGGACATTAGAGAAATCAGAAGGAAGGCAAGAATATTAAAAGAGTATTTCCAGGTTAAACGTTTGATTGTAACTACAAATCATAAAACATTAGTAATAGAAGATGATTATGCTATCATCCCTGCCGAAATCTTTCTTCTGTTACTGTAGTGCATTATCTTCAGGTCTCCCAACTCTAAATGTAAACGTTGGTTTTAAAATAGAAATTCCAGGACGGTTTACATTTAATTGGCATAGAAGGCAGGAATAAAAAAGTCAAAAGACATAGCCCCTGAACTTTGTCGTGGGGGCTTATTTGGTCCATAGTGCCCCACAAAACTCAAAAAGTACCCCATTTTAATCACCACCATTATTTGCTTATTCTTCTATAATCACGCCAAACCACATTATAACCGAATATCACCTCTTTTTCTTTTCTCCCCTCTCCGCCCCCTCACGACCATCTTGCGACCATTATGGGCATGTCAAAAAGTCCTGGATGCTATTCATTTTCCGCCGGACTCCAACAGATGGTGAGCTATTGTTTTGTAACAATCCCATTGTTCTTGAGATGGAATAGGCGGATACGCGCCCACCCCGCTTCTTGGAACTATTGCCCAACATCCGTGTTTGGGATAACTATATATTGTTACATACTCCTTCTGCCTAATCAACTTTTGATTTAGTGGTACGTTTTCATTCATCCGCTTGATAATCTCACTCGGCAAATCGCCTTTCCAGCGAAGGTCAATAACTTGTCCAAATAGTAAACGATTCCTTACTCGGACCGGCGCTATATGCCCCTTTGAGGGCACAAAGGGATCGGGGACTATGTAGGCGGTTATGTAGATCCCCCCCGAGCCGTCAGTCGAAATTTGTTGGACCACGTTAATCCAGCGTATAGGGGAACTCCCTGTAAATAATTTACCAATTTTGATAATTGTCATAGACACAGATTTCACAGATTTACACAGATGCTACTGTCTTGATTATTAAGTTTTTACGGGTCGAATAAAAATTAAATTTATAAAGCAATACGCTACTTTAAATCTGTGTTAATCTGTGTTAATCTGTGTCTTAAAAATCATTGGAAAATGATACCGTTCTGGTAAATTAATATTCGTGAGTTCCCTAGGCCCTCCATGTATTTCTATCGTGCCCATCGAGTTCTTAGTCCACCACCATGAGAGACGCCCAACGGCATGTTCTTCCGGGCGGCCTTGTTCCGCCATTTGTGCATCCAGCCCCATATCACGCAGACTGGTGCACAGCTTATCCTTTCCCTTATCCCGTAGTATCTCTTTTACTGCGTGAAAAAACTTCATATTCATTCCCTATCAGCTTTGTAAACGGTTTCGCATAACTCCAGGAGCTACTGCGTTGGTTATGTTCGTTTCATTTACTTTTATTGGTTCTTTATTTAAATAAATAGATAGATATACAACCTGAAAAATTCACGGATTTCGTCATGTATTTTAAATATTTCGGCAAACTTTTCCCTTCATCCCTATTTCCTGGCCTGACCTCATGCAGTTCGCTCTTTATTTCATTCAATTCTTCCTCTATATGGATTATTCTATCATTCAGAAAGGATACTTCATCTGCAATTTTTTCCAGTAATTGTGTTTCAGCCATTTATCTTTATTTTATTTTTGTTCATTATAGTGGCTCTACCACACCATAAAAAAAGACGCAATGAAAATCTACGAAGAGAGAATCCAAAGATTAGAAAATTCGCCCAAGTGGGACGCTACTATAAAACCTTAAACTACTACCCCTTCCTCTCCTTATCCCATAACTCGTCCAGTTCTTTTTCACTGTACCCGATTTGTTCGCTTTTCCCCTTAAGCTGCTGTTCGATAACTAATGCGATACCACTCTTTTTTTCACTTCCATAAAAATGTCGAACCGCGTCTATCACTACTTCACTCCTATTTTTGTAGAGCCCTTTTTTAAGGTATATAAAGTCTAACTTCTGCCTATTTAAGACGCAGATTTACACAGATTTACACGGATTTAAGGGATATAAACTATAACTCTGCGTTCGCTCAGCATTAATTATTATAACCCTCCAGCAATATATCTAACTGATGCACCCGGACATCTTCACACCCGGAACCTATCTCATCCTAGTTCTCATCGGTCTTACTATTGATGCCCCTCTCACGGTCAGACACATATTCGAGGACAATCACAACTTTACGGGGCGGGATTTCGTCTCGCAGAAAAAGA
>CAZOEM010000087.1:0-3808 GCA_964578735.1 uncultured Halobacteria archaeon
GGAACTTGGAGACTTGGAACTTGGAGACTTGGAACTTGGAGACTTGGAACTTGGAAACTTGGAACTTGGAGACTTGGAACTTAGAGACTTGGAACTTGGAAACTTGGAAACTCATGTATCAGAGGCGAGAAAAAGATGAGCCGGTATGAGGATTTAAAGGTGTATCAGAGGGCGGTTGATTTGGTGGTTGAGGTATACCGATTTAGTGGGTCATTGCCGGGAGAGGAGAAGTTCGGGTTGATTGATCAGGTAAGAAGAGCTGCTACATCTATACCGTTAAATATAGCCGAAGGCTCAAGCAGTAGTTCCTCTAAAGTCTTTAATCGGTATCTGGAAACGGCTCTTGGCTCTGGATATGAAGTGAAAACAATTCTAACTATATGTGAACGGCTGAATTACGGCGATAAGGAATTAATACGCAAATTGATAGCGGAATTAGATGAAATCATCGCGATGCTAAAAGGTTTAATCAAAAGTATCAAATAGTTTATTTACTTGTAAAGTTGAAGAGTAAGAGGGCAAGGTGCCAAGGAGCCAAGTAACCAAGTAGCCGAGTAACCGAGTCGTGGAGTAGCCAAGGAACCAAGTAATAGAGTAACCGAGTACAAGCTTGGAACTTGGAGACTTGGAACTATAGGGGACATAAATGCCATTAGCAGCGAGAGTAGGGGACCAGACCGGTCATGGTACTCCTTTGGGTCCTGGACCGGGAAGCGTGAATGTATTGATAGGGGGAATGCCAGCATGGAGGGCAACAACGGACTTTCATACATGCCCGCTGGTTTCACCGGGACCTGTTCCTCATGTAGGCGGAGTCGTTGCTATGGGAAGTGCGACAGTGCTTATAAATAACCTTCCCGCTGCACGGCAGGGCGATATGGTTGTTGAAAACGGTCCTCCGAACACTATTGCTATGGGCTGTCCGACAGTTTTAATAGGATAAAATACAAATAAGGATGTAGATATGGCGAAAGAGTTTTTAGGTCGGGGCTGGAAATTCCCGGTAAATGTCAACGCAAAGGGGCAGATAAAGATGTCTGAGCATGAAGAAGACATAAAAGAAGCCATATGGGTTATTCTGAGCACGTCAAAAGGCGAGCGAGTGATGCGCCCGGATTTTGGTTGTGGCATTTACGAGTTCGTCTTTGCGACTATAAACACTGCTACAATGGCAATGATAGAAGCGAGTGTACGCGAAGCTCTTACGTTTTGGGAACCAAGAATAGAACTTGTAAATGTGAATGTATCAGCAGACAAAGCAGAGGATGGGAAGCTCCTTATCAGTATTGATTATCGCGTGAGAATGACGAACAATGAATTTAATCTGGTTTATCCATTTTACTTGAAGGAGGGCTAATGAAAAAAACACCTGAGATAGATGAACGGGATTTTGAACGGATTGTGGCAGAACTAAGAGCACTTGCACCTTATTATGTTCCCGAACTGGATGTTTCTGGTGATAAAGGCGAGGGCGTTGCTCTCTTTAAGATATTTGCCAATATGCTAACACTCGTTATTGGCCGATTAAATAGGGTGCCGGATAAGAATTTCATTGCTTTTCTTGATTTGCTGGGCATAAAGCTCCTTCCTGCTCTCTCTGCACGAGCGCCGGTAACCTTTTACCTTTCCGGCGGTGCGACAGAAACGGTTCTGATACCGGAAAAGGCGCAAATTGCCGCTGGTGAGATCGTCTTTGAAAC
Source organism: uncultured Halobacteria archaeon (assembly GCA_964578735.1). Classification (GTDB taxonomy): domain Archaea; phylum Halobacteriota; class Syntropharchaeia; order Alkanophagales; family Methanospirareceae; genus Methanophaga. Next base: position 1,701 of record CAZOEM010000087.1, read on the forward strand.
AGAGAGAAATATACTTGCTGCTCCTTCTAAATTGGTTAAGGCATATAGCATTGACGTAGCAAGAGACGGGATTTACGAAAGCCCCCCGAATGTGGTTTCCGGAGAGCCGGTTGCGCCTTTTCATGCTCAATTACTTTATAGTGCGGATACGGGAGATAAAGACATTTTTGTTAGTAGTACAGAGGGGTTACAAAAGGGCGATGTACTAAATATTGGGCTGATAGAGTACGGAATAGTTTCTGAAGTCTCGGATTCCAGAGTGAGCTTATCTCATAAACTGGTAAAAAATCTCGGTGCCGGTAGTATAGTGGAAAAGGAAACACGCTTTGAGCTTTTTGATGGGAAAAATCTGCAGGAGCATATCCTTTATTTAGGGCATACTGATTTGTTTAATGTTAAGAGTAACGTGACATTTGAGCTAACAATTTCGCCCGGGAATAGTAAGATTGCAGATGACCAATTAGTATGTTGGCAATATTGGGGCGAAAACAGCGCTAAAATCTTAGACTGGTATGATTTTGACCATATCCAGGGTGGAACAGATAATAAAGTAGTCTTAACAAAAGGCGACAATAATGAAATAAAAGAGCGAGAGATTAACGGCATTAAAAGCCGCTGGATTAGGTGCTTAGTAAACGCATCCGAAATAAGTAATCTGCGAGATGTTGAAATAGACACAATAACAGTAGCTCTAACGCCTCTGGCGGAGACAGAATCAACTCCTGGTATGTTACCAGATATGGCTTTTTATAATGATGTGCCTCTTGATTTAACTTGTGATGATAGTCAAAATTTTAAAGAGCCAATTCATATGTTTGGGATGATTCCAAGATTGTATGATGCATTCTATATTGCCAGCCAGGAGGCGTTCTCTAAGAAAAGAGCAACAATTACTTTAACACTCCATGAGCACAGGGATAATGATGGAGACCCAACACCAAATCCCGTGCTTTCTTGGGAATATTGGGATGGGAAGGGTTGGGTTCGGATATCAATTGGGATATTACCCACTATGAAAGTAATTATAGAAGACTTTCCTACTCTGGAGCCGACAAAAGTCAACGGTCAGGAAAACTTTTGGATACGAGTTAGACTAGTTGGAGGCCATTATGGGCAAGAAGTCATAGTCGAAGATGATACTGTGGCGGCAGGTAACGTTACACCACCAAAAATTACTCGTTTATCTATAAATTACAATTACGAGGAAGAATCACAAAACATAGAACATATTCTTATTCACAATAATTTGGAATTTATCAATGTAACCAAAGAATGTAAAAGCGAAAATAAGTCCTTTAAGCCCTTCCTCCCCTTAGACGCTGACCATCAAACCCTTTACCTGGGTTTCGATAATAAATTAGAAAAGGCACCAATAAGTATATTTTTCGCAATAGAAGAGCAACCCTGGTCGGTTGATAAAATCTCGAGTTTTGAATGGGAATACTATGCCGGAGGAGGTAAATGGGTAAGACTTGAAGTGCTGGATGAAACCAGAGGACTATTGAGAAGCGGAGCAATAGAATTTGTATTCCCACGAGATTTTAAGAATACAAAGAAATTCGGAGAAGGGCTCTACTGGATCAGGGCTGTTGATGTAAGAAATGGCTTTAAACCGATTGGGTTAATTTATGCTAAAGTCATTTATCAGCTTTTTCCATCTACACTGCCTATAAAGGTTAAACCGCGATTGAACAAGTTTATTTGGTATAAATATCTGGCCTCTGCCATAAGGCGTTCTGAGCGTCAACCTCCAGAAATAATAGCAACAGAAAACGAGATCGCAGAACTAGAACCCTGCCCTGCGTTATTGGACGCTTTTCAGCCGGAATGGCATCATATAGAAGAGGTAAAAGGAGAATTATTAAGCCCCAAAATAAAGGGTATCTTCCTTAATACTACCTGGGCTGTTCAGGCAGAGACGGTAAAAGAAGAATTGCTGGGCTCAAGCGATGGAACCGCCGGTCAGACACATACATTATCAAAAACGCCTATTATCACAGATGGAATCTGGGTAAATGAATCAGGAACGATCACAGAAGAGGAGAGATTAAACATCATAGAAAAGGCGGAGTTTGAAGTACGAGAAGAGCGCGATGATGGCGGAAAAG
>CAZOEM010000087.1:3818-8890 GCA_964578735.1 uncultured Halobacteria archaeon
CCTGTAGAAGACTTCTTAGCCTCTTCCAAGGACGATCGTCACTACGAGATCGATCGAGTTTCAGGAGAAGTGAAATTTGGCGATGGTATTTGCGGAAAGATACCACCTATTGGCAGAGACAACATAACGGTAGATTACCTGTCAGGCGGTGGGAGTAAAGGGAATGTAATTGCAGATGAAATAAAAGAGCTTAAGAGTTCTATTGCATATGTGGATAAGACGTCAAACCCACTGGCTGCCGGTGGCGGAACAGACGTAGAAGTCATTGACGAGTGTATAGAGCGGGGCCCTCTAGTTTTGAAGCACAGAAATCGGGCTGTTACCGCATCGGACTTTGAACAAATAGCATACCTGGCTTCGAGAGCTATTGGTAGGGCGAAATGCCTCTCGAATTTCGATAATCAAGGACATTTCAAGCCCGGTTGGGTAACGGTAATAGTAATACCGGAAAGCGGAGAAGATAAGCCGAAACTTTCTTTACAACTTAAGCGGCAGGTGGAAAAACATTTGCGGGAACATTCAGCCAACACATTGCAGCTTCAGGTATCTGAGCCCGTGTACGCAGAGGCTTCTGTAACCACCATCCTCATTGCTACCACCATAGACGCTATCCCAGTAGTGGAGAAAGAAGCTTTTATCAAGCTCCAGGAATTTTTGCATCCTCTAACCGGCGGTTATGGCGGTAACGGCTGGGAATTTGGACGGATGCCCTGCCTTTCTGATTTTTATGCGTTGCTGGAGAAGATTGACGGGGTTGACTATGTCAAAGAGCTGTCAGTAGATCTCAGAACCTATGATGCAGACGACAAAATCATATCTGAGATTCTTATCACCCCGGAACGGCCAGTAGATATTGAGATACCGCCTTATGCAGTCGTATATAGCGGTGTGCATGACATAACGGTAAACATAGAAGAAACAGCAGGAGGCGAATAGATAAATGTCACTGCCCATACCCAACCTGGATGATAAGACATTTTTAGATTTAGTAGAAGAGGCAAAAAAATGGGTTCCTATCTATGCCCCTGAATGGACAGACCACAATGTCCATGACCCCGGTATCACATTCATAGAACTTTTAGCCTGGTTAGTGGAGATGCAACTCTATCGTCTAAATACGATTACAGAAAAGAACAAATTGAAATTTTTGAGACTTTTGGGTGTGAAGCCCAAACCGGCAACCGCAGCGAAAGCGGACGTTACTTTTACATTAAATACTAATTCCGTCCTGGTACCAGCAAGGACAAAAGTAGCCGCAACGGATACGGAAACCGGTGAGAACATTATCTTCGAGACTGATAGAGATATACGTGTCGTTTCCGTAAAACTTGCGCGAATCATCAGCCAGGGCATGGCAGAAATCCGGGACTGCACAGAGGCAAACAAGCTTGACGGGCATTTCTATCTCGCATTCGGAGAACGCGCAGAAGAGGGCGGCACCCTATATTTGGGTTTCGATCAGTCTTTTCCCGGTAATGAAAAGATTGATTTCATGGTCTATCTCTATGAGTCGGATCTCATAGAAAGGGGAAAACACGGAGATGAAGAACCGGAGATTATTCCTTCGGCAGAAGTGCGTTGGGAATATTCGATAACTGAAAGTAACGGATGCGAATGGGTAGATTTAGAAATTGTACGGGATGAAACGTTGGCATTCAGTTGTAGTGGCACGATCTCTTTTAGAACGCCAGAAGATATGGCAAAATGTACGGTGCCACCATTTGAAAAGGATGAATACGAACTCTACTGGATTCGATGCAAAGTTGTAAAAGCAGGTTATGAGATCCCACCACGCATTGATGCCATCCGGCTGAATACCGTGCCCACAACGCAAGGAGAAACAGTTGAGGCAATTATTGGTTCCGGTACAGGACTCCCAAATCAGACCTTCTTTTTGCAACATAAACCGATACTAGCCGGAAGTCAGGAAATCGCCATAAATGATGTTTTATGGACGGAAGTGGACGACTTCGATGCCTCGGGTCCCGAAGACCCGCATTATGTCATTGACTATGATACAAGCGAAATCTTATTCGGAGATGGTGTTCATGGAGACATTCCATCCGGGGACAATATCAAAGCGAAAAAATATCGTTTCGGCTGTGGCGAAAAGGGTAATGTAAAAGCAGGTGAAATTAGCAAAATTCCTAACTTCGACGAGCTGAAGGTAGTAAATGATCAAGCTGCTTCTGGCGGTGCCGAAGAAGAAACGCTGGAAGAGGCAATAATTCGTGCACGAAAAGACCTGCAAGAACGTTATAGGGCGGTAACGTCAGCGGATTATGAATATGTAGCAAAAGCGACACCCGGGCTAAGGGTAAAGAGAGCGAGAGCGATACCGGAAGAAGGATCCGTGACAGTAGTTGTCGTGCCAGAAAGCACACTGGATAAACCTGTGCCGAGTGATGGTTTTCTCATGACTGTTTGCTTGCATTTAGATAAGCATCGGCTTATTACAACCGTGATTCACGTGAAGGCGCCGGATTATGTAAAAGTGTCAGTGAATGCCGAAGTGAAAATTAGGGGCAGATACGAATCTGATAAGGTACGACATAGACTAGAAGAAGCGTTAAATACGTTTCTTCATCCTCTTACGGGCGGCCCGGAAGGCGAAGGCTGGCCTTTTGGGCGCAGCGTGTACAAGTCAGAACTCTATGAACTCATTGATGATGTAGAAGGTGTAGATTGCGTTCAAAAACTCAATATGAAGAAGGAAGAGTACAGCTATGACGGTGAAGAGATAAATATTCCTGATTCGGGTTTGGTCTATTCCGGGAAACATTCCATTAGAATCATAGTACCAGAAGAAGAGTGCCGGGTGGAGGGCGGATTTCTATGAAAAATACGGATTTTACTTTCTTCGTGATTAATACGAAAGCGAGATGGAAGGCAGGAAATAAGGCAAATCTGGCTGTTTCTGATACTGGAATAGCGCTAAAAAAAGCGCCGTATCATAGCCTAAACCGAAAAATAGGGGAGTCCGAAGAGTGGATTAAAGCAACTGATATTGCCGTAGACGCCTGTGACGTTCTTTATATCTTAGATGCCGAAGGACATCGTATATTTACTTATGACCATTCAAACAAGCGAACAGAATGTTTGAACAGTATAGGTGGAGAAGGAAGTCTTCCGGGTCAGTTAAAAGAACCTCGGGGGATTGCTCTGAGTAAAGATACGCTCTATGTTGCAGACACCGGTAATAATCGAATACAAGCATTTGCAAGGATAAACTGGCAGATACGATGGCTCATAGGAACCACGGATTCTGAAGGGCTACCAATTCAAAACTCTGAAGAATTCAAACCCGTTGAGCTCGTGGTAGATAATACAGGGCAGATTTATGTGCTCGATAGCGCTAATCACCGTATCCGGAAGTTTGATAAGGGCGGGCGATTCAAGGGAACGTGTGTGGAAGCCGAACTCGAAGAACCGGTAAATATTACCTTAGATAAGAATGGCTTTCTCTATGTACTTGATAAGAAGAAAAATAAGATACTGAAATTTGGAACAGACAAAAAAGACAATCTGATGGAGCCAGAGTTCGATTTAGAAAAGCTCGAAATCGAACCTTCCGGACTCGCAGTTGATTTAGAAGGCAATGTTTATGTGGGCGATAAGAAGGATTTGGAAGGCAGAGAGGAAGAGCAGCGGTTCATTCATAAATTCGCGCCTTCAGGCAATTATGCAGAACCTCTATTAGGCTATCGAGGACCTTGCTATGGCATGACGGTGGATAAGCATGGCAATTTATATGTTATCTCGGGAGAAGGAGGCGAAATCGCTTTTCTTAGATACAATACTGAAAGATATTGTATCAAAGAACCGTGGGGCACGTATATATCAGAAGCATTTGATAGCACTATTCCGGATTGCGAGTGGCACAAGATAGTTTTAGATGCTGAAATTCCTGATAAAACACAAATTGACGTCTACTATTTTATTTCTGATGAAGAGAAGACACAGACAGAAATGTTAGCATTAGCAGAATCTGAATGGTCGCAACTTCCGCCTTTCTATACCTCCACCATGAACCTACGAGATGCTCTGATTCAAAGTCCTTCCGGCAGACATCTATGGCTTAAACTGGTGCTGAGATCGTCAGATGAAACCCAAACGCCGACGATAAGAAGCATAAGAGCGTATTTACCACGCAGTTCTTATCTCCGGTATCTTCCCGCAGTGTATCAAGAAGATGCAGCGAGTATGGACTTTCTGGAACGATTTCTTTCGCTATTCGAGACGTTATTATGGAATAATGATGAAGCGATAACCCAAATAGGCAGGTATTTCGACGTTGAAGCAACGCCCCGAGAGTTCATATCATGGCTCGCTACCTGGTTAGCGGCGATTTTTGATGAGAGCTGGTCGGAAGAGAAGAGGCGTAAATTCCTGCAAAACGCGGTAGAACTGTATAAGAAGCGAGGGACAAGAGAAGGGCTTGAGGAGTTGATTGAGATATATACCGGGAACAAGCCGATGATCATTGAACATTTCCAGTTGGGATGTGCAGAGAATGGAGAAATTAAAACGGTATTAGAAAAACTTTTCGGGCTGTATTTGTTTAGCATTGTAGCCGGGGAATTAGAAAACGACCTGGATGCGGATTCCATACCGGAAGAGTTGAAGAATAGGTTTGAAACTAAAGGTATTATCCTTTCTGAAATTATTACCGTTACGAAGGAAGACAATGACAAATGGCGGGTAGTGGACGGAGAAAAGGAAAGCACTTACATTATCAGAAAAGAAGGTAAAAATCTAAACATTTACTTTTGGACTCCGTTTTGTTTCTGTGTGCTTTTGAAACCCGCACAAGCGAATATTTATGGTAGCCAATTGAAAACAGTAAAGAGGTTAATAGAGTTCGAAAAGCCGGCGCATACCGTTGCAGGAGTTCTAGTTTTGCAACCGTGGATTTATTTGGATATGCATACTTATCTGGGTATCAACACCTATCTATCGAAGCCCGTTATGCGGCTCGGTATTACATCTGTTATTGGTCGAGATACGGTATTAACTGACCCTGAGGAGGCAGGGCAAATCGAAAGACGGGCTAAAAGGGGGCAGAATCTGGG
>CAZOEM010000088.1:0-8758 GCA_964578735.1 uncultured Halobacteria archaeon
TCCAAAACGCCATCGTATCTGTTGTTTCCCTCCCTCTTCTTCACTCCCAGTACCGCATCCACAACACCACTATCAAGAGCGAACTTAAGCAACGCGGTTACTGCTCCCCCATATTCGCCTCGCTTCAATATCTCCTCATCAGATGCTTGAGCCAGATACATATCTCCTTTTGCCATTTCTATTTCCCTCCTTTCTCTATCTTTACAGCAACGTATTTATACTCCGGCATCTTCGATGGTGGACCCGCAGTAGGACCTGTTAAAACATTCGCCGCACACTCAGCGAAATGCCAGGGTATGAAAAGCATGCCTTTTGGCACCTCTTCTGTTATCTTTGCCGCAGGTCTTATCTCGCCTCTTCTTGACTTCACTATTACTTCTTCTCCATCAGCTATACCCTCTTTTTTCGCATCTTCCGGATTTAGTTCTGCAAATGCTGATGGGACTTCGTAATTCAATCTCTCCGTCCTCCTCGACATTACCCCCGTATGATAATGGAACAGCACTCTACCAGTCGCTAATGCGTACGGATATTCGTCATCTACGGGTTCTGCTGGCGGTTTATACTCCACGACCTGGAAATGCCCGAGGCCATCAGGTGTCTTGAACTTACCGTCTGCGAACAGCGTATCGGTTCCCGGATGGTCCTCTGTGGGACAGGGCCACTGAATTCCACCAGCGTTCTTCAATCTCTCGTAAGTTATCCCGGTGTATATGGGAACGACTTCTCTTATCTCTTCGAATATCTCCTCGGCGGACCCGAAGGTGAATTTATCTCCGTATCCCATGAGCTTTGCAAGTTCGCAGAAAGGCATCCAATCGGGTTTTGCTTCCCCCTGTGCTTCTACCGCTTTGTTCATAAACTGTACTCTCCTATCGGTCTCTGTTACGGTTCCCTCTTCCTCTGCCCATGTCTGTGCCGGAAGGACGATGTCGGCAAGTTTCGCTGTCTCTGTCATAAACAAATCCTGAACTACTACAAGGTCTTTACTCTCAAGCAATCCATTCACTCTGGTTATATCAGGCGCGGACATCATCGGATTCGTACCCATAATGTATAAGATACTGCATTTCTCTACCATATCCATGTAACCTATCCCGGGGTCCGCAGGCAAACCTTCTACGCCCCATAAATCGCCGAACTTCTTCGCTGCCTCTTCACTCACGGGCACAAACCCTGGATAGAATACCGGAACGGGGCCCATATCGCCGAAACCTTCGCCATTTATATGCCCTCGCAACGGATTTACCCCCGTCCCCGGTCTACCTTGATTCCCGGTGAGCAGAGTAAGATCCGCGAGCGCTTGGATGTTTCCTATGCCCTGAGCATGCTGTGTTATGCCTGCATCAAAAAGGATACAGCTCCTTTCCGCTTTCGCGTATGCCTCAGCAGCTTCTTTCATTAAATCTTGGGTAATTCCGGTTATTTGCTCGAGTTCGCTCATCTCCAGCTTAGATAGGTAAGACTTCAACTCTTCAATCCCGCTGGTTTTACTCTCTATGAATTCTTTGTCCTCTAATCCTTCTTCTATTATTATCTTCATCAGCCCATTTATCAGCGCGATGTCGGTAGCGGGATTAAGTGGTAAGAATATATCGGCATAAAACCTCGCTGTTACCGTCTCCCTCGGGTCTATAACGATAACTTTCGCTCCCTTATCTCTCGCTCTTTTCACCCTTCTGCCAATCAGCGGATATGTTTCGTGTATATTTACACCCGCGAGAATGATGCATTCTGCTTTCTCTACGCTTATTGTCGACGTTTCCATCACACCAGTACCAACAGTGGAGATCAACGCGGGAACAGTAGTGGAATGGCAGAATCGCGATGAATTATCCATGTTGTTCGTCTTCGTCACACATCTTGCAAACTTCTGTAATACGTACAAATCCTCATTTGTCGTCCTTCCGGAATTTAGGAATCCCACAGAACTTGGATCGGCACCTTTTAACTTATCGGCAATCAGTCCCAATGCTTCAGCCCATGTCGCTTCTTTAAAGCTGCCATTCTCTTTTATTAGTGGCTTTTCCAGCCTGCCTTCCCCATATATAAATTGATATGCATTTTTACCCTTCGGGCAGTTCTTACCTTCGTTAACCGGATGCTCTTTCCAGGGCTCTACACCCACTATCGCCCCGTCCTTTATTACTAAGTATATTCCACAGCCCGTCCCGCAATAGGGGCAAATAGTCGGTACATAGTCTAATTCGGTCATTTTTGTTCTTTACCCTCCGTCTCTATATGTCTGAAAGGACTTGGTCCTAGTTCCTTTATCTCTGCTGTAAATTCCTTTATCGTATCTGAGAATATTATTCCTTCAGATGCGGAAATCCACTCCATGCGCATTCTTTTTGGGTCTATGCCCACAGATTCAAGCAACTTCTTCATCATTGAGTATCTCCTTCTTGCAGACAAGTTACCTGTCATGTAATGACACTCGCCCGGATGGCACCCGCCGATAAAAACGCCATCTGCTCCTCGTAAAAACACCTTCAGCACAAATAGCGGGTCCACTCTGCCGCTACACATCTGCCTTATCAACCTTATGTTCGGTGGATATTTCATACGCGCAGTCCCTGCAAGGTCTGCGGCTGCATAAGTGCACCAGTTACAAGTGAAGCCGATTATTCTCGGCTCAAATTCCCCTTTCACTTCTTCGCTCATTTTTACACTTCCTTTCTCTCTTCTACTACTTTCGATTATTTAACTCTATTTTATTTATCATTACAACTGTAAGTAGTTATTGCCTTTTTACAAATGTTTGTGAATTTGACAAGAGCAATAATAAATATATAGAGTAAGTACGAATTTGTTAATCATAGATTTAGATTAGATATGTAAATATCAAAGGTGTAAAAAAAATGGCGATAGGAGAGAAGGAGGAACCGGAAGAGGAAGAGCCGAGAATTGGTGTGTACGTGTGTCATTGTGGGATAAATATTGCACAGACGGTGGATGTAGAGAAGGTTCGGGATTATGCAGCAACACTGCCTAACGTAGTGCTCGCCCGTGACTATATCTACATGTGTTCAGACCCCGGACAGGGCTTGATAAAGAAGGACATAAAAGCGGGAAAAATTAACCGTGTAGTAGTGGCTTCTTGTTCGCCACGGATGCACGAGCCTACGTTCAGAAAAACCTGTGTGGCGGCGGGGCTCAATCCCTACTATTTTGAACAGGCGAACATAAGAGAGCAGTGTAGCTGGACATCAGAGGACAAGGAAGCAAACACGAGTAAAGCGGTAGATTTAGTAAAAAGCGCCGTTGCAAGAGCGAACCTGCTGGAGTCCCTTGAGTATCCGAAGGAAGTGGATGTCGTTCCGGAAGCGTTAATAATCGGGGCTGGGATAACGGGAATGTACGCAGCATTGGATATAGCGGGCGGAGGGTACAAGGTGCATTTGGTAGATAGAAACCCATATGTTGGTGGTCACATGGCTCAGCTTGATAAGACATTCCCAACGCTCGATTGTTCTGCATGTATTATAACACCCCGGATGGTGGACGTTGGCAGTCATCCGAACATAGACCTGATGACTTACTCCGAATTGGCAGAACTGGGAGGCTACATAGGGAATTTCGATGTTAAAATAAAGAGGAAGGCAAGATTTGTAGATGAGAAGTTATGCACGGGCTGTGATATGTGTGCCCAAGCTTGCCGATTGCATAATCGGTTTTCAAACGAATTCGATGAGGGGCTGGGAAAGCGAAGTCCCATTTATATCGCATTCCCATACGCGGTTCCCGCTGTTTATACCATTGACAAAGACCAATGCTTGATGCAAACGAAGGGTAAATGTGGAAAAGCAACGCTTGTGAGCACGAGAGAAGGGATAGAGAAGAAAGGTAGGGGCGAAGAAGTAACGAAGAATGAAGTCCCTCCTTGTGTTGCTGCATGTGGACCGAACTGCATAAATCCTGATGCGAAAGACGAGATAGTGGAATTGAAGGTGGGGACGATCATAGTTGCCACGGGATATGACATTATCGATCCGAAAGTATCGGCAGAATACAAGTATGGCGTATATCCAAACATAATTACCGGCCTGGAATTTGAACGTTATTCATCCGCGAGTGGACCCACACTGGGGGAGATGGACATAAACGGGAAGGTGCCGAAAGATGCTGTTTTTATCTCCTGTGTCGGTTCAAGGAATAAGCAAGCCGGATATGAATACTGTTCTCGTGTATGCTGCATGTATTTAGCGAAACAAGCGCATCTGCTCCTGGACAAAGTCCCTGATTGCAACGTAAGTGTGCTATATCAGGATGTAAGAGCATTTGGAAAAGGGTATGAGGAATTCTATGATCGTGTACACAAGGAGGGTGTTCAATACCGACGAGGACTTCCGGGAGAGATATACAAAAAACCCGGCAGTGATAGGGTAGTGGTAAGAGGAGAAGATACGATGCTTGGTGAACCTTATGAACTCGAAGCCGACCTCGTTGTTCTTGGTGTGGGATTGAGACCAAGCGATGGTGTGGAAGAGCTAGTAAAGCTGACAAAACTGTCGCAATCCGCAGATAAGTTCTTCTTAGAAGCTCATCCCAAGCTCAGGCCAATTGATACTGCGATAGATGGTATATTCATTGCCGGATGTGCTCAGGGTCCAAAGGATATACCGGATAGTGTAGCACAGGGTAAAGCGGCTTCTTCCGCCTGTCTTATGTACTTATCTTCGGGTAAAGGGGAAATAGAAGCTGCAATATCTGAGATAGACGAGGAGCTCTGCACGGGATGCCGCCAGTGCGAAGAAGTTTGCCCTTATACTACTCTTTCGCTTGACGAAGAGAAGAACGTGATGACGGTAAACGAAGCGATATGTAAGGGATGCGGTGCTTGTTCCGCAGCGTGTCCTTCCGGCGCGGCATCTATGAGGCATTACAGAGACTTACAGGTATACGCGCAGATAGGAGCGTTGACAGAAGGATTAACGAGCTGATGCGAGTTCCGGTTAGGTTAGTATAGGGAGGCCAAACTATCTGCTCAAAAGCCTATTATGGCTTTTTGAGCAGATAATGCAAAAGTAAAAAAGGAAAGTGCAAAAGTCAAAGTTTAACAGATGGCGTTAATGGGCGTTTTGAAGTCAAAAAAGCCCATACATATTCTAGTTTTATATATCTTATAGTATCCTCATATAAAATTTTAGGAGGTGAAAAAACAAAAAAATGAAAAACAAGATGGTTTGGATAATATTGGCGATTTCTATTGGCTTTGCGATTATTGTAAGTGGTGTCGCAGTTGGTTTGGCAGGGGACTCAAACACCGAAATGATAAATTCGGCTGAAGGCACAGACGTAGTTATACAAGCTTTCGATCAAAATCCCGCGGGAAACCACTCCACCAACATATATGAGTGGGTTATGCTTTACAATCCTACAAACGAGAGCGTGAACCTTAGTGGTTGGACTATATCTTCTATAGAATACCGAAGAGGAAAAAGTTTTCAGATAAAAGATATCACGATACCCCCAAAAAATTACTTGACTTTTGTTCCAGGTAAACAGTGGTTACTTGATAAGGACGAGTCGATTATATTAAAAAATGCAGAAGGAAACATAGTAGACGAAACACTCAATGCAAGCGATGGGGACGATGACAATCGTTATTGGGAAAGGCATCCTGTGGACTTTGATACCGATTCTGACTCAGACTGGCAATTTGGGTTGCAAACATTAGATAAAGGGGGTATGAGCAGGGGAACAGTCAAATATGTTTATGATGGCGATACAATACACTTTTCTCCTGTTTGTTCCAAAGCTACGGAGTTCATAACATATAATGCTGCCCCACATATTATACCACCAGATAATGTCACCGGTGAAGGTAAAATATACATCTCTCCTGTGGAGATGGCGGGTATCCAAAGTGTGCGCTTGGATGGAATAGACGCACCAGAATTAAAGAAGGAAGGGGTGATATTAGAGGAAGGGAATGAATCCCGGAGATTTTTAGATGATCTATGCGGGAAAAAAGAAGTTGTGTTTGACGTAGACGATTGCAGGCAATATGACAAATACGACAGGATATTAGCGATGGTTTATGCCAATGGGACGAATGTGAATCAGGAGATGCTAATGAATGGCTCGGCAAAATCACTCATAATACCTCCCTCGGAATTTGTACCGTATGCAAACTACACATACACACCACTAAATCCGGTTGTTAAACAGAGTATCTCATTTAATGCCACCTCTTCCTGGACTTTTGATCCAACCGCCGCTATAATATCGTACGAATGGAGCTTTGGAGATGGAACAAATGGGACAGGAAAGATAACTAATCATACGTACCAGTCACCAGGCAATTATACTGTGAGTTTAGAGGTAACGGATAGCGATGGCGAAGAAAGAAGATGTAATGCAAGAGATATAACTTTAGTGGTATATTTGACGGAGGGCCAACCACCAATTGCTGGCACACTACTACTTCGGTGTGGGTGTAATAAATAAAATACCCAACTAATGGATGTGGTACAGAATGTACAGGTATGAAAAAGCACCAAAATTTTCCCCTTTTTCTTTTTGTTTGCATTTTCAAAACCTTTTTTTCACGTCACGACAAATTGCAATAAATAGATGGCACACGTGAGACGGAGATACACCATCGTAGGCATAGACCCCGGTACCACGATAGGAGTTGCCATGCTCGACCTTGACGGGCGACCAATAGACGTATTCAGCGCAAAGAATTATTCGGTCTCAGACGTGGTAGCACGGATAATATCGCTTGGAAAGCCTTTGATTGTCGCTTCTGACGTCACACCCACCCCTTCAAAAGTAAAAAGGATAAGTAGTATCTTCTCCACTCTAGTCCCGGAATTAGACGAATCCATCTCACTGCAGGATAAGATTGCACTGACGAAGGGGGCGGGCTACGAATATAAAAATGCACATGAAAGGGACGCCTTAGCTGCTTCTGTGAATGCATTCAAGCGCTATAGGAAGAAATTCTTGCAGGTACAGAAGAAGACGCCGGCAGGTGTGGACGTGGAAGAAGTGAAGGCGCAGGTGGTCAAAGGTGTCTCTATAAGTGCGGCAATAGACAGATTGATTAGTGAGAAATGGGCGAATAAAGAAGTTATAAGAGAGGAGAGAAAAGAAGAGAAAAAGAGCAATGAAGAAAACGAAGAAATTCCGAGATTACGCCGAATTATAAAGGGCAAAGACGAAAAGATAGCGATGCTAGAAGAGCTCACGACCGCTTTAAAGACTATGGACACTGAAAAAACGCTCAAAATCAGTCGCCTGAACCACAAACTCGATTCTATGCGGTCTGAAGAGCGAAGGAAGATGGCAGTAATAGAAGAGATACGGCGGAGAGACAATAAGATAGAGCGGCTGAGAGAGGAATCAAAAGAAAAGGACGCGCTGAATTCAGAATTAATGCTAATCATAGAAGAACTGAAAGGGAAAAGAGGCGTAAAGGGCGGGAAAAGGATAAAGCTGATAAAATCATTCTCTCATGATGCTATATTAGATGCGCATCGGCGCTATGGGCTAAAAAAGGGTGACGTTGTATTCTTTGAGGACGGTAGTGGGGGCGGGGCAAGCACCGCGGAACTGTTAGCGAAGAAGGGTATTAGTGCCATAATATATGGTAAAGAGTTATCGCATTTTGCCTCTAATACGTTTCTTCTGTTTAACATTCCCACTTTTTCTCTCGCTGAGATACCATTACTGTTAAAGGAAGAGAATGGCGATTTCGTCTTTGTGGACCGGCATTTGCTGGACGAGAAGATGAAGGTGTGGAAGGCAGAGAAGAAGAGAAAAAAGGTTATACTGTTCAGATAGAACCCTAATGTTTTTGGGGTTTTACACGATTTTGGACATAAACCATATCATTATAATAACTAGAGGTGCATTGTATGTATAGGAGTGGTGAAAAAGAATGATGATAAGCGTGAATGAATATGGATTGGATGTATTTGAAGAGATGATGGATAACGCGGAGGAGCTGCAGGTGGGCATAGAAGAGTTGTCTAGCGGGACAACGATAATAGATGCAGGAATAGTAGAAAAAGGTGGTCTTGAAGCAGGGTTATACATATCAAGAATCTGCATGGCTGACCTTGCGGACCTCAAATTCAGCAGCTTTGACCTCGGTGAAATGGTCGTGCCTGCTATAGAGATTACTACGGACCATCCGGTAATCGCATGTATGGCATCGCAATTTGCGGGATGGCGGATAAGTGTGAATAAATTCTTCGGTATGGGTTCCGGACCCGCGAGAGCACTTTCACTCAATCCGCGAGAGTTATATGAGAAGATAGAGTATGAAGACGACGCAAATGAGGCCGTGTTGGTTCTAGAATGTGACAGTATGCCAGATGAAGAAGTGACGGGAGAAATAGCGAAGTCGTGCAGGGTAGAACCCGAAGACCTTTATATCGTGGTGGCGCCAACGGCCTCCATTGCAGGCTCTGTACAGATTTCTGCCAGAGGCGTGGAAACAGGCGTTCATAAGCTCGAGTCTTTAGGTTTTGACATAAACTGCATAGAACATGCTCATGGTATCATACCAATCTCACCTATTGTTGGTGATGATGTGAAGTGCATGGGTTCGACAAATGATTGTATCATATACGGTAGTCGCATTTATTACGCGATAAAATACGATGACATGGAAGAGTTGAAGGGATATCTGAAGAAAGTGCCTTCGCAGGTCTCAAATGACTATGGGAAACCGTTCTACACGACATTTAAAAATGCCGGTTTCGATTTCTACAAGGTAGATGCAGCCATGTTTGCACCTGCG
>CAZOEM010000089.1:0-8731 GCA_964578735.1 uncultured Halobacteria archaeon
AACGAAAGAGGCAAATCGCTTTTTCAATATCGGCGGAGAAGGCTGGAAAGGGAGGAGTGTAAAAGTAAGACCCGACTAATAGGGGATTGAAACAACTTAATGTTAAACTATGGCAACAGAGTGTCGCAACCGTGTAAAAGTAAGACCCGACTAATAGGGGATTGAAACGATGGGATCACCGTCACTGTACCTATTCTTGATATAAGGTGTAAAAGTAAGACCCGACTAATAGGGGATTGAAACTTTCTTGTCTTTGTGTTCACCTTCTATCACTTTTCCAAGTGTAAAAGTAAGACCCGACTAATAGGGGATTGAAACACTTTCGATGATCCGTAGTTCCATCAGGAATGTCACAGTGTAAAAGTAAGACCCGACTAATAGGGGATTGAAACATTTCTCAGAATCCAACCCTACAGCGTATCTCCCTTTTGGTGTAAAAGTAAGACCCGACTAATAGGGGATTGAAACATCAAACCTTTTAGAAAAAGGTTTAATCCAAAAAACAGTTTATTTTTGGTGAAGTTACACTTCACCAAAAACTATTTACCATGTTTTTGCGCAGCAAAAATATCCTTTCTTACTAAAGCTTCTTTCTTCAGAAAGAAGGTTTTGAAACATCAAACCTTTTAGAAAAAGGTTTAATCCAAAAAACAGTTTATTTTTGGTGAAGTTACACTTCACCAAAAACTATTTACCATGTTTTTGCGCAGCAAAAATATCCTTTCTTACTAAAGCTTCTTTCTTCAGAAAGAAGGTTTTGAAACATCAAACCTTTTAGAAAAAGGTTTAATCCAAAAACAAGTTTATTTTGGTGAAGTAACACATCACCAAAAACTATTTACCATGTTTTTGCGTAGCAAAAATAATCATGTTTCTTTGGTCAAGCTTTCTTTATGAAAGAAAGGTTGTTGGTGAAGATTCTTTCTTCAGAAAGAAGGTTTTTAGATGCCGCAGAGAGATGTCAGATTATATAACCTCCCAGGACTTATCTATTCTCCGAGCTAAATCCCGAGCGCCATGTATAACAGTAAGAATTAAAATAGTATCTGTTTCCACGCGATAGATAATTCGGTAGTTATGGAACAAAAGTTCGCGAATATTTTCTGATTCTGCTTCCGGAACACACCGCCCCATTTCCGGAAACTGTTCCAGACCTTCTATCGCTTCAATAATTCTTTCAACAAATCGAGTTGCGTAATATTCCGAATCTCTCTTAATATAATCCCGAATACACTCCAAGTCCAAGAGTGCAGGTTCAGTCCACTCAAGCATCATAGAGAAAGAAGTCTCTTTTTAACTTCATTATGAGAGATAACATGCCCCTCTTCAGCAGCATTCAAAGCAACTGCTAACTTCTTCTTAACATACAGTTCATACATAATGTCATCCCAAGTTGCATGGTCAGGCAATTGGTCAATGAGCTTCTTTGCTTCCTCTTTAGCGATACTCATAACTTTTTTTATCATCCCTAAATTTATTCTTAGACCGACTATAAAAAACATTTACATCTTCTTTAATATAACTAAGGCAGTTAGTATTTTGAGGTTTGTAGTAGGCGATGCAAAAAATTGATTTGAAACGGAGATAAAAAGGACAATGAAACTGGCCAAATACCGATTCGATATAAGACCCAGGAGTGAGCTTATCCTACCCGCTTACAAAGGCTCCACCTTCCGCGGTGGCTTTGGCCACGCCTTCAAGCGAGCTGTGTGTGTAGACAGAGCGGGCGATTGTGCGAAATGCAAACTACAGCACAAATGCGTCTATTCATACGTTTTCGAGACCGCTAGTCCAGAGACAGATACAGAGACCCGAAACACGCAACTACCACACCCGTTCGTCATCGAGCCGCCATTAGAAGAACGGCAACGCTATGGAGCAGAAGACACATTATCCTTCCAGCTCATCCTCGTTTGTCGTGCGATAGACTATATCCCCTATTTCATCTTCGCATTTGAGGAGCTGGGTCGAATAGGCCTAGGGAGAACTAGGGGTATTTATAAGCTTGAGCGAGTAATTAGCTCCGGTACCAAAGAAACACTCATCTACGATGGCGACTCACACATTAGAGACGACACCCAGATGATAGATTTAACGCACCTGCTCCAGGACATATCACCACTCAATTACCACCAGATCACACTACGGTTCATTACACCCACGAGGATAAAATACCGTGGCAAACTTACAAATGCTATAGATTTCGAGCTCCTGATGCGGAATTTATTGAGACGGCTATCGTGGCTCGCAGAGGTACACTGTGAGGAGAAGTGGGACCTTGACTGGAAAGAACTGCTCAAGCGGGCACATGAGCGTGTTAAAACAGTACGTTCTGATTTGCAATGGCACGATTGGGAACGCTACTCGCAGCGGCAGGCGAAGAGGCTAAAAATGGGCGGGTTCCAAGGCGATATAACCTTTGAAGGCGATTTAGCCGAGTTCCTGCCAGTAATAAAACTGGGTGAATACCTGCATGTCGGCAAAGGAACTGTTTATGGTATGGGGAAGTATGAAATGAGGTGAAAATAGGGGTGATTATTGCAAACTGTATTCTTCACTAAATTTGAGTTCTAATATCTAAAATCTCGTCAATCTGCCCATTTCGGTCGAAAATTTTCCACTGCTTTAATTGCTCGTCGTAAACTGGGCGAATTGTGCATAGCTTCATCTGGATTCCATGACGCTTTAACAAAAGAAATTAAAGGACCGTTGTAGTTTGGACCCTGCTTTGCTGTACTCCCTTTCTTTGGAACGATGTCGTCACGCAATTTCCGTTTGCTTGACTTCCTGACAAGATTGACCAGATGATCTTTGGGGTCACCAATCAAATCAACATCCTCATGAATTAACACTTCCTCAACACCAAGAAATTTGGCGAAACGATCACGATCCGCAAGCACCCAGGATTCGACTTCCCTCACAGCTACACGAAACAGTAGATTTTGATGGATGGTTGCATTCTTCATCCAATTTTGTATGAGTGTTGGTGCACACTCCTCTTTGTCAAGGTCTGTAAGTACCAAATAAGGCATTCCCTTTGCAGCGTTGTTGAATCCATCGATTTTCTTTTTTATATTGCCAAATCCACGTCCCAAAAAACAGCTACCCACTTCGTACCTACCTCGACCTTGAAGTATCTTCCTAATAACCGCCTCGCTTAAGTCATCTTCAAAGACGATGTTGATGGGTATATGAGAACTCATTTAAGAAG
Source organism: uncultured Halobacteria archaeon (assembly GCA_964578735.1). GTDB lineage: Archaea > Halobacteriota > Syntropharchaeia > Alkanophagales > Methanospirareceae > Methanophaga. The sequence continues at coordinate 3,212 of CAZOEM010000089.1, forward strand.
CTCCATCTGATGAATATCCGGTGGCACAGTTCCCGGGAGAACAGCGTCCGCTATGGACAGTCCCCCCTCCAACAAAGCTCGAATCTCCTGGATCGAGGAAGCTACTTTAACCTCCGTCCCTTCTGCTCCTGGCACAAGGAGTAAGACCTCCTCACCGCCAATTCCCCTATCTGACAACAGGTCTGCACTGTGGGTGCTGAGGATCACCTGCCCCTTCTGCCAATGCAACTTATATATCAACGCAGGTAACTTACTGATGATTCCTATATTCAATGATAGTTCAGGTTCCTCCAGCAGCAGCAAGGAATCTTCGTCCAGCAGAGCCCAGAGTAAACCGATCAACCGCAATGTGCCATCAGAAAACAGGTCTTCGCGCTGCCTGGCACCTTTTTTCCAGTGCTCATAAACCACCTCCAGATGTGGGATGCCTGATTCGTCCTCGGTGTCAGCAAGAGCCTTCAATTGCGGAACTGCTATACGCAATGCTTTTTCGATTTTTTTTAAGCGCGATTTGCGAGTATGTGTTTCGGAAACTTGCTTAAGGAAGTTCTGGCCATACGGGTCACCAGGAATGCCCGGTCCTGAAAATGCGCCAGGGTAGCGGATGAGTTGCGGGATAAGGTGTAGATACCGAACAGAATTGAAAAAGTCGGATATTTCTCTGAAAGAATGATTGCGGCTGATTTGCTCGAGGTGTGTCTGGGTCAGGCGTAATTCGTCATCAGCATCAGCAGGTCGATCGAGTATCTGGCTGCCTACCACCCATACTCGTTCATGCGTGAGATATGGATCACCATAATCAGCCTGTGTAATTCCTATAGCGTATCTCCATAATATCTCTTTAGTAGCAGTCTTCGCAAGAGCTACTTCTATCTCGATATCTGGGCTGTCGATCGATGTAAGGCAGCGAATCTTGGACATACCTCCACGATCACTGATGGCTTTCTGCAAACCGCCTCCCGGTTTGGCAATATCTCGCAGAAAGCGAAACACATCAAGGAAGTTTGATTTTCCTGAAGCTGTGGGACCAACGATAAAAACGCGATTACCCATCTCGACATCAACCAATCGGAAATTACGCCAGTTTTTTAGGGTGATGTGGGAAACCATCATTTTCAATCGCGAAGAAAAAGCTTCAATATCTTCAGATGCGATTGTTAAGGGCACCTTATTTTTCATGAACCATCTAAAGTTTTCCCCTGATACTTCAGGCTCTTCTGAGATCCTTGGATAGTGTACAGGTAGATCTGATGGCGGTGCGCTCAATATCGCTTTAATGTCCCGAATATTATTCAGCTCTTCAAATGGCTTACTGTATCTATCTTTCATAGCCGCTTTGAACAAATCTAACCATTCCCTCTTCTTCTGGTCATTTACTGTTCTCCACCCGTCACCTGTAAAAGAAATATACCTTTCTTTGAAATCAATAAACTTAATATTCCTGATAGAAAGTTTAACACTTCCAAACCCCAAAGGTTTCGCCAAGCCCAATTTATGATGCATTCCCTCTTCCATTTCAACTGACCAGAGCAGAGCACCAAATTCTACTTGCGAAAGGTTTTCAAATCGTATTGTAAATCTAAATTTTGCACCGGGCTTTAACGCATCCCGGATTGTGCGATTTTGCTTATCTTTTACGTTCTCTGTCCGTTCATATTCCTGTTCTTCAGCTTCTTCTTGATGTCGGTAGAATTTTCTACCCCTTAACTCTGCACCGTCTGTACCATAAGCAACATTAGGATCTGCTCTTCCGTTTTTAAGAAGGTAGAAAAATCGAGTTGTGGGTTTTGGTGTGGATAGAATTGCTAAAGGGATTTCTGTGAGGGTGCCGTTATATTCTATAATTTTCGCATGGCTTATTTTAACTCTTCCAGCGTAAGCTACTTTTTCTTTTCGGTCTTCCGGAGGATTTTGATGCACCCAACCAAATACTCTGCATGCAGGGCAGAGTTCCGTGTACTGTGAACAAGGATGAAGATATTTTGGAAGCAGGTCACCGATTGATTTCTTAAACGGTTTACGGTAAATTTGAGCATAACCGAATTCTTTTATCCTTTGTTCTTCATCTGCCCTGAACCATATCGTGTTTCCAACTTTAGGAACTTTCGTATGTTCATGACTATTGTTTCTATTGGAGATGATGTAATTTTGGTAGGGTTCATATGGCAATATAAAATCCTCAGAAGAACTATCGGCTACGAATACGTATTCGTTTCTTTTTTGGGTTCTGCCAGGAATGCCTTTATCACTTGTTTTAAGATAGCCTTCTATGTAGTTAGTATCTTTTTTATTTTTAACATCAAAAACTCGCTCATTTCCTATTTTCACAAAGACCTTATTACCATTCAGTTCGTATTTGTTCTCATAGATACGAAATTTATTGTGAGGCAATTTGTAATGGCTCATGCTTTTTACTATGCCATATTCCTCCTCGCTTTCAGGAACTTCTCTAATCCTGCCTGCTTTCAATGGAAGGCGTCGGTCGTATTTTTCAGGTCTTTCTCTCTTCCCCAAAAGCCCTCCTTCAAAGACAGAGAAGCAAGAATTCGTAGCTGCTTCAAACACACTTCTCAACATCCCTCTTAAACTTGTAGAGGGGATGGCAAATTCTTCTTCACCATCTTCGTTTATTAACCTGAAGAACCGATAAGATTTATGCTCCTTGCCCTTATCTTCTTCTACAAATTCAGAATCCGAGATGAAAATAGGTGTTGCCGCCTCAAGTTCACATTCTATCCTGCCTGTTAGTCCGATAAATCTATCGTGTGGTGGCGGTGTGCATCTTCCCAGAAGCTTAACGTCTCTTTCACCATCCTCTTTTCCTGCTGGCAAATACCGCACAAAGTTGTAAGGATTGAGGAATCTATATTCATTGCTCATTTTATTTACCTCCTTCTATCGCTACAAACCATACGAAAGCAATTACCCCCTCTTCACTCAGAGTTCTATATCGTATCTTCACCCTTTCCGGATGGCCGTCTAGGGGATATGACAACTTCGCTTTTGCCACTCGATTATCGTGCCATACCATTCGATGTGGGTTATACTGCCCCCAAAGAAGCGCTTCTTTTTCTTCCATGAAGAACTTCCTATCCGCATTTTTATCCCAGAAATCCACGCCTTTTACATCTTCCGGCAATCTATTTTTACCTATATAACGCCATCTGAAATGATATGTATCTCTTCTAATGTCCAGATCACCACCGGAACCAAAGATGCGGATTCTCTCAACGGCATGAGGTTCTAACGTTGAGAAATCATAATTCTTTCTGATGTCTATTTCTCTTATTGTCTCTAAAATTGCAAAGGGCATCTCAGATTGCTCCCAGTTGGTAATAAACTTCTGTAGGTCATTTTCTTCTATTTCGCTACCCCATATCTGAAGATCATCCTTTGTAATTCTTTCTTCTTGAAGGAGTGAATTTACTTTATCTGCGAATTTTGATGCACTCATAATTTCACCTCCTTTGGATATAGTTCCTCTACAATAGCATTAAAATAAGTGTCTGAAGAGGGGTGGCTTAAATCTTCTTTCCTTTCAAATTCTTTTACTGCGGTCTGAAATGTATCTATCCATAATTCTAGGGGTTTCTTTGGCTCAGAGACCAATTCTTCAAAATTCCATGTTGCTGTTTTGAAAATGCCCTCATATTCATCATCTATTTTTAGACCAGCAGGGACAAAATCGTCCGAAATAACACCCATTTTTATACTCTCTTCTTTTAATTCTACATTTCCAAACCATTTATTCTGTCCAAAGCCAACAGGTAAAAGACCGTCAAGCATGTCCCTAAAAACAAGCATTAACCACCCCAATTCCCATTCTTTTGGATTTTCAAGGAGCATAGAGACCTTAAAAGCAGGCTTCCATAGTATAAGGGCATTAAATTTCGCACCTTCTTTACCTCCGCCCGTGAACCGATCAATAGCAAGGAAATCCATTATTTTCAGTTCTGGTTCATTTGTGTGATGACCATCGCTAATATAAAGCCTGCTGCCCTTGTAAGAACTACCAAAAAGCTGACACGCGAGACATAACTGTTCCTCTTTTACGTCCTTGTCCGGAGGTATCTGATTCTTTTTATGGTATTCACGAAGCAAGGAATTACACGAGCTTAGTGGAGCTTCTTTACCAGCATGCGGATTGCATGCCGGACATCTCATAAGGAACTCATTACGTTTTGCACAATTTAAGGTTGCCAGAGTTCTCGCAATTTTTTCCGCATGGGCGCGCAGTATCCCTCTTAATGAAGAGCCAGGAAGCACAAATTTCCCGTTCTCCATAGCGGGGCAAAAGTTATAACCTGCCCGGGTTGCACTTAATATATTATTTATTACAAAACCGTCTGTAAATTGAAGTGTAAATTCTATCTGTGCGAACGAATTAAAAAGGAAGTTGTTCGCAGTACGGTTTTTTATTTGGTTCTTAGCCCTTTCTACATGCCTTTCCAACCAATCTTCCTCCTCAATCGCAGCCTTTACCGCGTCCTCCTCTTTCAAAAAAGTAATCAACTTTTCCGGTGATGAGAGGTCTAATGCATGGACTTTAAGTTCTTCTAATCGCATGTTACCAGTTCCTCGTGCCAGGCTACCACCGAGATAGCACCTTCCATGTGTCCATTCTGAAAGAATAGCAGCCAAAGTGGTTTCGTTTTCTTCGCTAATGTCACCTCGTAGTTCGAGTTGGAAAAAGAATTCTGAACCTTTTGGCAGAACTTCGAAATCATATTTTGCCCGTGTTGCACGTGCTGAAGATTTCGTCTCTCTGTCTATGCCCGTTCCGTCTCTAATTGCAGGCTTAACACTGCCTTTTAATGGGGCGTCATATACCCATAGTTTTGAGGCGGATGCATTCTCAGAATCTTCACCAAGAATTATAGAACCAAAAAGATCACAAACCGGGCAATCACAAAAATCGGCGGACGGACGTTCATCAAGTGCAAGGCATTTCTCAAATCCTAAATGCGGTGTGATTTTTGTCGCTATTGCTCTTAAAGCACCAGAAATAGCAGTACCTGGAATTATTATTTCATTCCCGGCGTTTCTAAATACGGGTAAATCAGTCGTTTCTGTTTGTTCTCCGGAACCCACATGTATACCTGCTAATGCCTTTAACTTTCCCGTAATTATCTTCTTGATCATCTTTTCTCCTCCTTTATATTTGACGCAATAAAATCCGCTAATGTTTCTACCGCTTTAGCTTTCAGGTATTCTCTTATGTTTTCATCTTCTTCTTGCAAGCTATTTGACAATTCTTCTAATACATCCTCTAATGTTTCCTTCCCCGCTTTCCCTTCTTCTTCTAAAAACTTATTCTTATCCCGAAGAGCTTTTCTTTGATTAATTAAATCGGATAGAGGTTCTTCAAGCGTATGAAAATTATCTATCATATTTCTTTCTTCAATGGACTCCCCAGAGTTAACTCTTAGCCACCTGGATACAGCCCTCCAACCAGGATTAGTGAAAAAACTTGGATTTAAATTATCCCTCATGTGTTTCTCCCACCGGGCCATAAAGGAG
>CAZOEM010000090.1:0-2810 GCA_964578735.1 uncultured Halobacteria archaeon
TCCGCGATGTAGCTTCCATGTCAACAGACCACCCGATTACACAGATTTTCACGAGGAAAAGAAATCTCGTGGTTTTTTTAGTTAGCTATACAAATACAACTTTTTTATTTATACGAAGCGGTTATGTTAAATAGTAATTAGAAAATGGAAAGGATAAAGACATATATAAAACGGTTGGATGAGCAATTGGAGGGCGGCATACCAAAAGGCTCAATCTCATTGATTTCTGGTGTTGCTGGTTGTATGAAAAGTTCTTTCGCATACAGCATTTTATATAATAACGCAGTGCTAGGTGACAAAAAGGGACTATATATAACGCTAGAACAGGCGGTACCGAGTTTGAAGCAGCAGATGGAAACGCTGGGTATGGTAGAAGAGAGCGAAAAATTGGCTATTGTGAGCTACAAAATGATCGATACTGCGACCCAGTTGGATATGAAATTTGAGCTGAATTTGATGAAAAAAGTCAAATATTATCTGGACGACCTCTTAAAGCGGGAGAACTATGATTTGATTGTTATAGACCCTCTTAATGCGTTATATTCCTTAACAGTCGTTAAGAACCCTCGTAGAGAAGCGCATCTCTTCTTCGAGGAGCTAAGAGAAACGGGACTAACAAGTTTTTTGATCTCAGAAATGTATCCCGGAGATACGAAATATGGTAAATATGGAGTGGAGGAGTTTCTTGCTGATGCGATAATACACCTGGACATCAAAAGGGAAAGGGATATATTAGAGCGACATCTTGGGATTATAAAGATGCGGTGCACCAATCATAATCTACAATATTTCCCGTTATTTTATACGAATGATAAATTTGTCATCTACACGAAAGAAGAGATGGAACTATGATTATTTACTTAAATACCGGTACTATGAGTTGTGAAACTAAAAAGCGGATAGGCATAGCTATCGGTGTTGCATTTACCGTCCTGGTATTGCTACTCATGGGAATGGCATCTGCGGAACGAATAGACATTCCAGCGGATTATGCTACAATACAAAGCGGGCTAGATCATGCGCGTCCTGGCGATACGGTTTATGTGCATCCCGGGACATATCACGAACGGCCCGTAATATTTACTCCCAATATAACCCTCATAGGTGCGGATGCTATAATAGAAGGGGATGGGTATGATGTGTGCCTGTACATAAATGCAAGGGGCGTAAGAATAAGCGGATTTGTGGTTCAAAATGGCGAGCGAGGTATCTGGCTCGAAGACTCTTCCTTCGGTGTAATCACCAATAACACGGTCTTCAACAATAGAGGTCAAGGACCTCCGAATACGGTCATACATGAAGGGCATGGTATTGGGCTCACATCGTCCTCAAATTGCATAATCGCAAATAACACTGTACGTTCTAATTCCGCCTATGGTATTGCGCTTTTTCAAGCCTCTAATAACGTGATAAAGGGGAACCTATGTAACCTAAATCGGGATTATCAAATTATCCTCGGCACTTCTTCCTGTAACAATACAATAACTGAAAATACATTATCCGGTAGTGTCTACGGGCACGGTATCTATATATATACTCGGTCAAACGATAATGTCGTCACAAAGAATGTGATATTCAACAATTTCAATGCCGGTATCAATCTCCTTTCCGCGCATCATAATCTCATAGCTGATAATATCCTAAAGTCTAATATCGTGGGGCTCTGGATCGGTTCTATTTTGTCAACGTCAAATGGTAATGTCATAGCTAACAATACTGTTACTTCTAATCTGCGGTATGGGATCGAGGTATCGGGAGACGAGAACGAGATAATAAATAACACTGTGACCGGGAACGAAGAGGGTATCTATATAAGAGAAGGAGCTGGGAATAGAATTTATCATAACCACTTAAATAACAGAAAGAACGCCTACGATGCTGACTCGAACATATGGGATAATGGCTATCCATCCGGAGGTAACTACTGGAGCGATTATCCGGGCTCGGACATCTATATGGGGGTTGGACAAGAGGAGCCTGGAAGTGATGGTATTGGAGATATACCCTGTATCATTGACGGAAATAGCAGTGATAACTACCCTTTTATCTGGATATACATACCACCTATTAGTATCTCAAATGTCTCCGTAAGTCCGGCAACAGCAACGATAGGCAGACCGATAAAAGTCTGTGCTTATGTGTCTGCTATCTCAGGGGTGAAGGACGGCGGTGTAATTGCAGTATTTACGCGAGAGGGGTATAAAATCGGGCGGACCTATATGAGAGAGAAAGAAGGAAGATACTGCGGGAATTGGTATTTTGGCTTATCTGCCGTGCCCGGAGTATATCACGTGGATGTGGTTGTAACCGATCAAGAGGACCGTGTAATGGCGTTAGAAGATGCAGTAACATTTGTGATACTTGATTGAGCGTACGCTTTATTCTCTGGCAGGGTAGGCTAAGCTAAGCTAAAGAATCCACGTGATAAAAAAATAAAAAAAATCCCCTTTGCCTTTTTGGTGTTTATAGCCTAGTTTAGTTTAGCAGCTTAGGGGCAGCCTAACCAGTCTCCTATTTGACCAGTTGAGCAATTAAGTTTGATTTCAATGGTCTTCTCTATCTGGAACTGTCCAATCGTCTCCTCACGACCGTAAGCAATTGTGTGATGATGCTCATTCGGATCTTTAGCTGAGAAGCCTATGTGCGATATACCGAGTACATCTGCCGATACTGTCTGTACTAGTGATGGAGTTCCTGCCCAAAGGAACACAGGCACCTCTGGAGGCGTAGGTATAGGCCACTGCTGATCTATCCCCCAAACACCGTTACCATACGTCACAACAGATTCTTTCTTCTGCAATTTCTCACAT
>CAZOEM010000090.1:2910-8717 GCA_964578735.1 uncultured Halobacteria archaeon
GCCCTACGCCTTTTACATTGCTTTCGACCCAGACGTTAGTCGCTGCGGCTGCACTGCCTATTACAGATATCAGCCCAAAGATAACCATCGCTGCTACAAGCATTGTTAATCCATTTTTCATTTTCTTCTTCTTTCACCTCCTAATTTTTTTTATCCGGCTATTATTTATAACCGTCACTTATACGTTTTCATGGTGGTGATATATAAGCTTTTCGATAGTTTTTTGTTTTCCGTGATACCCAAGAGTTGTAAAGAGGCCTATTGTAGCCGCTTAATGTCATAACTAAAGCAAGCAGTAAAAGTCCGGGTAAGAGAAAGGGGTGGGGGTAAGGAGGATAATCGGTAGCTAAACGAAAATCCATTTCTCTTTTGTAATTCGCCATTTCTGCTATCTGTGGTAAAGGTGCACTTGTAAGTTTAAAGGCAATGAAGAAAGGGGGCGAGGAAAAGGTGCGGGATATTTTTTTATATCTGGTTTTCAACTCTGCGTGCCCGTAATTCTAGCCCCAATTCCTGATCGCGTTGAACAGGTGCAATAGATAGATGGCAGAAAAAATACAAATCTCTAGTACCTTATTTACAAACTGGGGGGTTCTGTCCCCGAAAATAAGTAATACGATAGAGTATCTAATACCATTAGCATATACCGAAAACTTTATATAACCCTACATCTAAACTACTACAAGAAGAATAGAAATAACAAATAAAAAAAAGGTTAGGAGGTGAAAACGAAATAAAATGAAGAAGAGAAACATAAGTATTGGAGTGGCAATTGCAATAGTGGCACTTTTGTTTGCAGGTACGGGTATTGCATTGGCGGCTGATTTTGATGATGTCTACTTCTACCAGGAGTCTATGGTAGAGGGAACGGGCCTCGTTATGGTGGATAAAGATATAAATACCGTGCCAGGGCCTGGGTATCCCTTATATCCCTCACATAATCTCGAGACAAATCTTCACATTCATGGCTGTGGAGACTATGAAGTAGACCAGGTGCTAAAGGTAGTGACTGTGTTAAATTATACCCAAAAAGGAAATAGAACAATCATACGACCTGTAACTCAATCGATAGACTACTGTGAAGATGCGGAGATGACATTTAAGCCAGTGGCTCTTACGAGTGGAAGCATGACTTTGATCGATGACGAATCTTCGGTTAAGTGGAAAGAAGACCTGTGCATAAAGAACTATCAGATTGGCACAGCAATGAGAGCGAAATATACTGATGCCGATTACATTAAGAAGACGATCGTGAGTAATGTGACCTGCGTTGAGCCATACATTGTTGATAAGAAGTGTGATCCCTGGGACCATAAAGAGACAGCGGTGCACGGATATGGAATTGCGAAGATGGACATCCTTTCTACGGTAAGCGGTGCAAGTCATATAGGAGTGATAGTTAAAGACAGAAATCCCCACATAACGAAGATACGAGTGTCCGAGGACTACATTGGTAACTTCACCATAGAAAAGAATATGAAGGTGAGAATAGATAAGCCGGGATTTGCTATAGACGATGGTAAAGATTGGTTACCGTGCCCATTTGAGGCAGACCTAGAAGACGCGGAATTCTATGAAGGGGATTGCTAGGCGAAGCGTAAAGCCTCTGTCGGAGGCTTTTTTTACTTTTTTGGACAGACCGAGAGAGAGAGAAGGAAATAGCAGCAGTATAATATAATAAAGAAAGAGGAAAATTTAGTTTAGTTTAGAAACCTTTCTAATCTAAATAAAGGAAAAGGAGGTGATAAGAAAAAAAATGAAGAAACAGAAAGTAATAGTCTTGTTTGCTATTGCGCTCTTATTAGGTGTAGTTGTAGGCGGTGTGCAGACAGTAGCAGCGGTGACGGACGTAACTACGTACAAGGAGAAAATAGTAGAGCCGATAGACGTCAGTAAAATCCAATTTATTAGCAATGCGGTGGATAGCAATTGGGTAAAAGGTACCAAATTCGCGGGGTCTCCAATGGAAATCATGTATTGGGAGAAGGCGACAAAGTATTTGATCAGTATACACGTAAATGACTCGGGATACATAGATGACGTGAGTTTCCGCCGCTGGGGCAGTGGAGTAACAAACATTACTGATGCGCTTGCAACCCAATCATTAGCGAAATTGCCAGCGGGGCCTCAGCAAAAGCTGATAACCGAAGCGGTGTACAAGGACATGATAAATGATTGGGGCCCGGTAGGCACCAGCAGAATCCAATACGTGGGCAATGCCAGGCATAACGAATGGGTAATTGGCTCCAAGCCGAAGGTTACAAACTCCATTGGCAGTGGTAAGCCTAGCACAGGGGTAATCGGTGCACCAATAGCACACGGTAATACGCTGATATACTGGAACAAGTATACGAAATGGGTAATTACCTTGAAATTGGATAGCGAGGGCTACGTGAATTCCGTTGATTTCGGGTTGAACGGTAGTCATAATGTAAAAACAATTCCACCAAGCCTTGCTGAGGAGTCAATATCTAAGTTATTCCCGTGAGATTAGAGTCTGGAACACGAACAAAAGAGCATTACTTGAAGAGCACAAACGATAGCTCCTATAAGGAGCCTAATTCTTTTTTTATTTTTATTTGATTTATATACCGCACTAATATTATCATTATAGGAGAGAAGATAAAGATGAAAGCGAAAAAAGGGAAGGGCGTAAAAAATAGTGCTATATTTGTATTAGCATTATTGTTTGCCGCTTTCGTGCTGCCGAACATTGCTTCGGCGGGGACCTGCAGCTGGTTTGATACGAGTGGCTATGGTGTTGTAAATATTACTAGAACGTTCGAGAATTCCGGCCTTTATTTGATCGGGAGAGCGGAGGGCGAGGGCTATTACTTAGGTAGCCAGCGCGTATATCTGGATACTAATACTACCATGCTCTCTTCAAAGGAGTGGGCCCACATTCAGTCCAAATCAGGCAACTTTAGCTATGGAAACACCGGTAAGAATTACAAAATAGGCGCGGTAGCTTGTGAAAGTTTCTCGCATATACAGTATCTGGACACGGATACAAGCTATGCAATGGATAATACCTCCTTCTCTATGTCTACTAACAGCTACATAACGGGCAAGTCTCATTTTGGCTTCGCTGCAAGAGACCCCCCAGGTGGAGCAGGTGGCGGTAGTGGTGGAGCAACCGTTTATGGAACTGAGGACTATTGGGGTGACTTTCACATTATTAACCATATAGTAATTGGGGACGGGGGAGACTGGCTGGGGATACCTTAAAAAATGCAAAATGCAAAGTGCAAAGTGCAAAGTCAAAATACAAAAGTCAAAGTTCAATCGATGGCAATTCGAAATTTCAATTTGCACACTAGATTTTGCAATTAATTGCTCAAACTCCACAAGACCTTGTGCTATTACCTTTTAACCGTAGCATAGCATGTTCGCTTTCGGCCTCATGGCGAATCTTTATATGTGTTCTCTTCTTCTTTACTACTGAAACATGTCGCAAAGAGATATAGAAGCGCTAAAAATAGTATTCGTAGTATTTGCATTATGCCTCTACATATCCGCCTTTTCTTTTGTATTCCCTGTTAGGGGCGCACAATCTTCTGTTGTTATAACAGACGTAAGACCAACAGAGTTCCATCCAGGCGAGACAAAGGAAGTTGTTTTGACTCTGAGGAACAAGGGTGGACGGGATGCAAAAGATGTGAAGTTAATATTTGAAGGCACCGACTACGTATCCCTCGTTGGACCTACAGTAGCACAAATAAACATGATGAATTCGTTGAGCAAGAGGAAGGTGAAAATTACCGTTCACGTTAATGAAGGTACACCCAATGGCGTCTATCTCATGCAGGTCGAGTGTTTCTGGGATGAGTCTTATTTTGATCCCCAGGAGGGACCTGTATCCATGCCGAACAGGTTTACTTATATTCCCGGAAACCTGGTCGAAATTAAACCAGTGAAACTGGGTATTTCTTTCTACGTAGAAGGGGATGTAATAATAGATGTTGGGACCGTGTATACGGAGCCTGCGCATGTAAGACCAGGAGATGAAGATGTTGAGATACACGCTCGGATAATGAACAGTGGAGAAGCAGATGCGAAGGATGTTGAGGCAAGATTGATTTGTAATGAACAATTCAAACCTTCTTGGTCCGGAACGGACCGAGATTATATCGGCCAATTAGACACAGGCGAAAGTCAGGAGTCCTTATTTCATGTTGACATTGCAGATAATGTAAATGCGAGTATGTATAGCATTCCACTCTATATCGTGTATAGCGATATTGGTAACACACAGTACGGCATAAAAAGAAGTATAGAGGTATTGGTGGAGCGAAAGCCGGAATTTGTGATTGTCTCTTCTTATACGGAGCCCGCGAATATAAGCGCGGGCGATCACGTCATTCTGCATGTACGAGTCCGGAATGTGGGTTCGGAGGAAGCGGAATCTGTTAGCGTTCGGGTAACGGGAGAAGCGGATGTGCCTTTTGATTTCGCTTTGAAGAGCGATTATGCAGGTAATTTGAAGGTGAACGAGACAGGAGACGCGATATTGGATTTTGATGTGGCTAAAGAGGCTGCGAAGAAGAAATATCCTCTTGGTCTTGAGATACGGTGCGTTGGGGACCGCGACTTAGGTGATTACTCTGTATACACCTTTGATAGGCAAATCCAATTGGAAGTGACGTCAAGCAGTTCTTCCACCCCCGGGTTTGAGGGGCTATTTTCAGTTCTCGTTCTTCTGTTTGTTTTCTTATTTATCAAATTAATAAAAAGCGGGAAAGGAAGATGAAACTGCTATCAAGAATGCTTATTGAAGCCGATGAGCGTATTGGAAATGATGACACGGTGCAGGCGAGTGAGAAGTAAAAAGATAATACTGATAGCACTATTAATAGTGGTATTTTTAGCAGCGATAGTGCTGCTTTCTCATGATAATCCGGTGACGCCTGCTTCTGTTTTGCAAGAGCGAGTAGCGAGTAAATTCGGCGGTGAGGAAAGGATATTTATAGCTGTTTGTCTGGACGAGGAAACAAGCGCAAAGAACATACCCTCTGATATAAGGGATACAAAGATAATAGCATCTGTGGTGGAATTACATGCACTGCTTGATGATGAATTAAATATTGAACGAGTTCAGTCGGTTGCTACTGCGTTTGATGAATTAGACGAATTTATTAACGACTACTTCAGCATCACGCTGATAAAAGTAAGTCCTATAGCGGGATTAAGTGAAGCGAAGATGAAGGAACTAACAGAGATAATACGAGCGGATATAGCGTCTATTACAAAGCCCGCAGGTGTTAAATATCTAATAACCGGTGTTGATCCGCAGACGTTAGAACTGATAGCGGATCAATTCCCGGGTAACTTACGCAAATTAAATATCGTAGTAGAGACAGAGCCAGGATATGCGCGATCCGAAGAGATAAGGGATGTCCGTGACCCCGAGGTATTGAGATACGTTTATCTGCTATCCGAACGAGCAAAGCTCGTCGATGGTGTCATGGATGCGCGTAGTGCAGCAGATATTATAAAAGAGGCGAATGATGGCATGATACCAAGAACGTTGAGAAGTGTTGTGTCGCTCTTAGAGGAGAAAGATGAAAAGAAAAGGCAACTGATATACGATTATATTAGCAAAGACTATTCTATGACGCTTGTAAGGTTGAAAATAGATGATGACGCAGAAGCGGCGGAGATAGTGGAAGAGATAAAAGAAGTAATTAATATTGGGAGACCTGCGGGGACATCGGTGGATATTGCTGGTGATCTGGTATAGGATGCATGAGAGGGGTGATGGGTGATGGGTGATGGGTGATGGGTGATGGGTGATGGGTGATGGGTAA
>CAZOEM010000091.1:0-8698 GCA_964578735.1 uncultured Halobacteria archaeon
CCATTATCACCAGTCTTAGCAACATCCGCCGTGAATATGCGGGATTGCCCGGTCCAGACCTATACTTCTGCTCAATTTTATAACTATATACCATTAGAAAACCCAAGTGTGGATTGGAACGCTCTTAAACTCTGCGCCCTCTACGATCTCCGCGTTGATAAATCTGTTGGTTTATTCTCTCGTGGAAATCTGTGCAATCTCCAGATTAGCTAAACAATTGCAGGTTTTCTATGTAATTTATACAGGTGCCTTTATATGCTATGGATGATAATGATATATTTAAGATGCCGGATGTGATGGCACATCAGCACAAAATTTGGTGGCGTTTGGACTCTGATAAAATGGCAAAAGCAAAGATACTGATAGTAGAAGATGAAGCTATTACGGCTAAGGATCTACAAAATAGGCTGAAAGAGTTGGACTATGATGTATCTGCGATCGCTGCGTCAGGAGAAGAGGCAATTAAAAAGGCAGAAGAGATAAAGCCGGACTTAGTATTGATGGATATTGTACTGAGGGGTGATATGGATGGCATAGAAGCTGCTGAGCTGATCCACGATCGTTTTGATGCCCCTGTGGTATATTTCACTGCATATATAGATGAAGCGAGGCTGGAAAAGACAAAGGTTACAGAACCCTATGGCTATATAATCAAACCATTTGAGGATAAGGAATTACGCCCCACCATTGAGATGGCGCTTCAAAGACATAAGCTGGGGAAAGCGCTGCGAATAGCCGAGCAAGATTGGCGTAATTCGTTCAATTCTTTGGAGGATGTTATGCTGATAGTTGACAGAGATTACAATATAGAAAACATAAATGAGATTGGGCTGAAACTTCTTGGAAAGAGCAAAGAGGAGGTAATAGGGCAAAAATGTTATCAAGTTATTCGCGGTGTGGATAGTCCAGGAGAAGATTGTCCTTGCATGAAATCATTAGAAACCAAAAAGGTAGAATCACTCGACCGGTATGAAGAGATATTTGGGAAATACTATTCTATAAAGAGCTCTCCGATATTTGATGAAAATGGAGAAATCATAAAATTCGTGCATTTAATGAGGGACATCACCGAGCGTAAGCGTCTAATGAAGGAACGGGATAACTCCTATAAGTTCCTTGAGGCAGTCATCGAAAACATTCCCGATGCTGTTTATCTCAAAGACTCGCAATACCGCTTCTCGCTGGTTAACCAGGCATACTGTGACACTTTCGAAGTTAAAAAAGAAGAAATAATAAGAACAGAGAGAGTTTATGAGACGGATAAGGAAATATTTCAAACGGGAAAAGCAATAGAGATACCAGAGCAAGGTTTTACTGACCATAAAGGGAAACGCCATTACACACATCTCAAAAAAGTTCCTTTAATTGACAAGTCGGGAAAGGTAACCCATGTTTTGACAATAAGTCGTGACATCACCGAGCGCAAACGTAGGGAAGAAGAACGGGAGAAGAAAAACGAAGAGCTAAGGCAATTTAACAAACTGGCTGTGGGCAGAGAGTTGAAGATGATAGCACTGAAGAAAGAGATAAACGCACTTCTCGAAGATTTGGGCAAGGAACCCAGATATGAAATCGCGGGGGAGGAAGAAAAAAAGAATTACAAATTATGAATTAGGGGGGTGGAAACACCAAAAGTAATGACCTACAAAAATATTGGACAGAGATTAATTGTACATATACTATAACTCTGCGTTCGCTCCGCATTATTTATTATTATACTGCAGCTAATTTCTTCTCAACTAAAATAAGCATTGCTTCAAAATCAGCCATTTTCGCCTACTATTTCGTTTAGTTTTGGCAGAAGCCTTAAATTTAAAGAACGATTTTTACATTATATATAGCTTATTGCAAGTTCTCTATATAACTTACACAGGTGCCTTTATATGCCATAAATGCTATCTCACAAGGAATTACAAATGGGGGATAAAAAGAAACGGATGGGAAGTGGTGGTGACATGAGCTTTAAGGACGTGAGCACGAGATATATGGACATGTTTGGAGAGCATGAGAGGGTGGTTCGACCGGTGGGAGTGAAACTGATAGTGAAAGGGAAAGGAGTCCCGGATGGCGCGAAAGCTGCTGAACAGGGCATGCCGTGGTGCGAAGCGGTTAGAATTGCAGCGATGAAAGATGAGGCGGTAGTGATAACAAGAGATAATGTGGGTTGTCCGGCAGCAGGTGTTGCTCTTGGGCTCGTTGATCAGTTTCAGAACGAACCACTGAGCGGTAAAAGGGACTACACTGATTTGATGGATGAGCCCGCTTCGCCCGCGGACTTCTCCAATGGACTGGTATATGCATGTAAAGACAGTGGCAACATGCAGTTTGCGCTCTTTGGCGGCGATGATACGGGACGTTATGAAACGCTGGGAGCGGCACTAAGAGCTGTTTCCGGGATGACTGCGATACAACCAGCCATTATGGACGCTGCAGTGGCATATCCCGCAGATAAGTTGGCGATCTCACCGGACGTGGTGATATTAGCAGTGACGCCAAAACAGGCACTGCTTGCTATTCAGGGCTACAATTTCCGCGCCGGGAACCGGTTTGAGATGAGCACCATCGGGATTCGAGGTGTATGTGCAGACTTAACGGCTTTGCCGTTTCTGGAGCAGAAGCTAAATGGCTCCTTCTTCTGTCTCGGTGCAAGAGCGCTCGGAGGATGGGGCGGTAACCTGTTGGGATTGGGTATGCCATTCTCTATATTCCTATCTATGGTCACAGGGATGGAGAAATCAACGACTGGATTCCCTTATAAACTCTATCCCGACCGAAAAGATGAATGAACATTGATCATTCTATTGAACGATGAGAAATTTAAGCCGAAGACGTGGGTGGTAGAGCAGATTTACAAATGAAAATTTACGAATGCGAAAAGAGAAGAAAAGAAAAGAAAAGAAAAGAAAAGAAAAGAGAAGAAAAGAAAAGAAAAGAAAAGAAAAGAGGTTTGTGGAAGGATGCTAAATGAGCAAAGAAGAAAAACCATCGCTGGGGAACTGGTAGACCTCAATGAACTGCAGCCTATTCAGGATAGTTTTGCAAAAACAGTCGGCACTTCTTCTGTTATCTTATCGCCCGCGGGTGAGCCGTTAACGCAGTTCAGCAATCCCACCGGGTTCTGTTCTTTGATACAATCAACAGAAGAGGGCAAACGGCGCTGTTTTCTTTCGTTTATGGAAATGAGCCAAAAGGCATTGGCATTAGAAGAGCCGATAATACAATATTGCTTCGTACATGGCGGTCATTTCGTCGCGCCGATTGTCATTGATGGCGAGCATAAAGGAACGATGTTCGCAGGCCAATTTATACCACAGACGTTCTCGGTCAAGCAATTAAAAGCGCTTGAGAAGATAGCGGTGGAGATACACGTAGACCCCACGCTATTGGTAGAAGAAGCGAAGAAGATGCGTGTGGTTGAAGAAGATGCAGTCAGGAATTATTCAAGTTTATTGTTTCAGATAGTGGCGGTTATTACAAGGCTGGGAGCGCAAGCGGATGAATTGAATCGTGCTAAGGATGCACTGCAAAAGGCACACAACGGGCTGGAAATCCGTGTGCAGGAACGTACTACCGAACTGGCGATAGCGAATGAAGGACTGGAACAGGAAATCCGCGAGCGTAAGAAGGCCGAGGAGACATTGAGCGAAAGCGAAATCCGTTTTAGAGAACTATTTGATAACATGAGCAGCGGTGTTGCTATCTATGCAGCAAAAGAAGGTGGCAAGGATTTTGTTTTCATAAATTTTAACCATGCAGCAGAGAAGATAGAGAGCATAAAGAAAGAGGACCTTCTCGGCAAGAGCGTTCTCGAAGTGTTTCCTGGCGTCATGGATTTCGGGCTCTTCGATGTATTTCAAAGAGTATTGCATACAGGAAAACCAGAGCATCTCCCTATTTCTTTTTACAAGGATGAGCGAATTGTTGGTTGGAGAGAGAACTATGTTTATAAGTTACCGTCCGGCGGAATAGTTACGGTTTACGAGGATATAACCGAGCGTAAGCAAGCTGAGGATGCACTGCGCGAGAGCGAGGAGAAAGTTCGTAGTATAACTGCTTCCGCACAAGATGCTGTTATTATGGTAGATAATGACGAAACCATATCATTTTGGAATGAAGCAGCGGAAAGGATATTTGGCTACACGGAACAGGAAATGATCGGGACAAAGTTGCATAGCGCTATTATTCCCGAAAGATTCCACGAAGATGCTTTAACTGGGTTCAAAAGCTTCCGGGAAACAGGGCAGGGTGCTGCTGTTGGAAAGACACTTGAGTTAGCTGCTAACAGAAAGGACGGAACAGAATTCCCGGTTGAACTTTCTCTCTCTGCGGTAAAGCTAAAAGGCAAATGGAATGGGATAGGAGTAATAAGAGACATCAGCGAGGTAAGGAAGAAAACAGAAGCGATGAAAAGGTTCAACAAACTGGCAGTGAATAGGGAGCTGAGGATGATAGAACTGAAGAAGGAGATAAACACACTCCTCGAAGACTTGGGCAAGGAGGCGAGATATAAAATCGCGGGGGAGGGCGGAAGATGAAAAGAATTACGAATTATGAATTACAAATTACGAATGAAAAAATACAAATGGGGGATAAAAAGAATTAGGAATTAGGTTGGGGTGATGAGTGAAAGGGGAAAGAATGGGGAAAAGGGAAGAGGGGGAGGAAGAGAAGGTTATTGGTGAGATTGTAAGTACTATTACTGCGTATTTGCAGCCAAAGCGGATACTTCTGTTTGGTTCCCGGGCGCGGGGCAAGGGTAAACGCTATTCCGATTTTGACGTTGCTCTGGAAGGCGTTGCAATGACGCATCGGCAGGAGCGGGAATTGAAAGATGCGCTGGATGCTCGGCTCGGCATCTTTTCGGTTGACCTGATCAATCTTGACATTGTGGACCCGGAATTCAAGGCATTGATAAAGGAAGGAGGTAGGGTTATATATGAGCAACACTGAAGTTGCTTATGCATTAGGGCACCTAAAAACGGCTTTTTTGCGACTCAAAGAGGCGGTGGAAGAAGCAGTGGACGAATTGGATAGAGATGGAGTTATACAACGCTTTGAATTCACCTTCGAGCTTTTGTGGAAGACAATAAAAGTAACATTGGAATATGAAGGTTTTCATTGCGCAGGACCACGATCTTGTATCAAAGAAGGAGCGAGAAGAGAGTTCTTGGTCGATGCCGAAATCTTACTTGATATGCTTGAAGACAGGAATAAGAGCACCCATATTTATGATGAACAGACGGCAAGCGAGATATTTGAGCGCATCGAGGACTGCTATGTTCAGGTGATAGAGCAAAACATAACGCAATTTGGTGATTATTTGGAAGGAGGAGACAGATGAAAATCAAAATAAAAGTTCTTCTCTTCGTATTCACACTTCTTTTAATTAGTGGTTCTGTTACCATCATAATTAATCAAACAGTTTCAAAAAATGTCGTTGAACAAGAGATTTACAATGGTTTAGAGAACATTGCACACTCAAAAGCGGCCCATATAGATTTTTTTTTAGAATTAAAAATAAAAATGGCAGATCAAATGTCACAAAGTGTGGTCATCCAGGAGTTATTGCTTACAGCTAAAAATGATGAAAAATATGCTAAAACCTTTAATGCTGCTACAAAGCGATTAAAAAGAATAGTGAAAACAGAAGAATCTACTTATGCTGTTTTTGTTATTAATAAAGAGGGGATAATCATTGCTTCAAGTGAAGAAATAGATATAGGAAAGAATAAGAGTAGTGACCCCTATTTTTTAGGCGCGAAACAAGGTACGGTTGTTAAGGATGCCTATGTTTCTCAAGATAGAAAGATAAATTCCATTGCTTTTTCAGCGCCTGTCCTAGATGATAATAATAATAATAATGAGTTCTTAGGCGTTGTCGTTATGAGGTATTCAATGGAGGGATTGGATGAGATTACCACAGATAGAACAGGTTTAGGAGAGACAGGTGAGCTATACATCATAAATAAGGAGGGATATATGATAACGCCATCCAGGTTTGTAAATGATACGTTCCTGAAACAAAAAATCGATACAGAAACTACATGGGATTGGTTTAGAACTATCGAAATTTTTGAAGCTCCGAAGCACAAACACGAGGCGGTTTTATACACGAATTATCTTGGCACTGAAGTACTCAGAGTTCAGGTGCTCATACCGACGATGGGCTGGTACTTGGTGGCGGAGATAAGAGAAGCGGAAGCATTTGCACCGATTGTCGAGCTAGCGCGCAGAATGCTATCCCTTCTTGCTCTTATTTTTGTTATTGGTGTGGCATTTTCCCTCGTGCTATCCGGAATGATAACAAAACCAATTTTGGAATTACATCAGGGCGTTGAAGAGATAGAGAAAGGGAATTGGGATTATAAAGTCGGTACGAAAGAAAGCGATGAAATTGGGCAACTGTCGCGGGCTTTCGATAGCATGAATGCAAAGCTGAAGGAATCCAGAGCAGAGCTGGAAGAATATAGTAGCGGACTTGAAGCGAAGGTGGAAGAGCGAACGAAAGAACTGGACGAGAGAACAAAAGAGTCAGAAGAGCAAGCGATGGCAACCCAGAACCTGCTGGAGGATGTAAACGAGACGAAGAATAAGTTAGAAGAATCACAGCATGCGATGCTGAACATGGTGCATGACCTAGAGACGGAAAAACGTGAAACGGAAAGCGCAAAAGAGGCGCTTGAAGCAGCCAATATAAAGCTTGAGCGGTCCAACAAGGAGTTGCGGGATTTTACTTATATCGCATCCCACGACCTACGAGAGCCGTTACGTAAAATATCGGCGTTTGGGCAATTGCTTCAGGAATCGCTGAAAGGCAAGCTGGACGAGGATGAAGAAGAGAATTTCGCGTTTATGATTGATGGTGCTACGCGTATGCAGCAGATGGTAGACGATCTGCTCCTTTATTCGCGTGTGACGACGAATGCGAAACCGTCTGAGCGTGTGGATTTGAACGAGGTGATAGAGGACTTGAAGAACGTAGAACTGGCAGTTCAACTAGAGGAGACCGGTGGCGTTATCAATGTTCCGGAACCGCTGCCACCTGTAGATGCTGACCCATCTCAGATACACCAACTGCTCCAGAACCTGATAGGGAATGGGTTGAAATACAGCCGAAAAGGTGTTGCTCCTGTGGTTACGGTTCGCAGTCGGGTGGTGAATGGGAACATGGTTCGTATTGAGGTTCAGGATAACGGTATAGGGATTGAAGAGCAGTATTGTGCAAATATCTTCGGGATGTTCAAGCGACTTCATTCCCGTGAAGATTATGAAGGCTCAGGGATTGGATTGGCGGTTTGTAAGAAGATCGTGGAACGTCATGGTGGTGAAATAGGCGTTGAGTCCAACCCGGGTGTGGGGTCAACGTTTTGCTTCACGATGCAAATTACGATTGAGGATTTACAAATACGAAGAAACCGATGGGACGTCATGTCTGATATACTGGAGGAGATTTCATGGGAAGGAAGAGTGCAAAAGGCAAATTTAGATTGGAAAAGCATTAACAGATATTTTGACTTCCTCATGGATAATGGCTTTTTGGACGTAGGTGACGAACCGGGAAAAGGGGAGAGCTACAAGCTTACAGAGAAAGGGCAGGATTTGCTATTGAAATTGCAGACACTGGCGGAGATGATCCGAGGGAGGAAAACGGGATGAATTATGAATTTGGAATTACGAATTACGAATTAGTGGGGATAAGGAGGGGATGAATTACGAATTATGAATTAATGGGGAAAGGTAAATGGGAAATTGTAATTGGGAAGATGAAAGAAGATAACGTTGTGTTGGAGAAGAGCTATGCATTGGCGTTGCGTATGGTGAAGTTGTACGGGTATCTTACGGAAGAGAAGCGGGAGTTCGTTCTTTCGAAGCAGATATTGCGTTCTGGGACTAGCATCGGTGCCAATATGGAAGAGGCTGTGGGTGCACATAGCGAAAAGGATTTTCTATCCAAAATATCTATTGGGTACAAGGAAGCTAGGGAAACCAAATACTGGCTCAGATTGTTGAATGATAGCGGATATTTGGAAGAAGAGCAAGCACAATCGCTATTTATGGATAGAGAAGAAATGTTGAAGTTGCTTGGCTCTATCCAGAAGACAATGAGACAAAAAATTCGTAATTCATAATTCGTAATTGAATAAACGGGGGGTGTAAAAAACGGAAAAAATAAAACCTGCCAACATATTGCTGGTGGAAGATGATCCGGGCGACCGGAAATTGATAACGGTATCTTTGAAAAACCAGAGGATAGGAAACAAGGTGTACACTGCGGACAGTGGAGAAGAGGCGATGGACTTCTTATACCAGCGTGGTAAATATAGCGATGGTGCGCCCCAGCCGGACCTGATTCTGTTGGATTTGAATATGCCGGGCATGGGCGGCAAAGAATTCCTGATACGGATAAAGGGAGATGAGAAGATGAAAACGATTCCAGTGATCATTTTGACTTCCTCGGATTCTGATGAGGACATCCTCGATACCTACAATCTACATGCGAGTGGATACGTAAAGAAACCGGTAAAACTGGATGATTTCAAACGCGTTATGAAACAAATAAACGAATACTGGTTTGTAATCTGTAGACTACCACCACGGCAGGGCTGAAGGTGGGAGACGGGAGACGGGAGACGGGAGACGGGAGACGGGAGATTGGAGATTGGAGGCGGGAGATTGGAGATGGGAGACGGGAGATGGG
>CAZOEM010000092.1:0-8653 GCA_964578735.1 uncultured Halobacteria archaeon
ACAAAACATGGTACACATCGCTCTATAACAAACTTTTTGGAGGGAAGCATCAAAAATAAAAAAATCGAAAAGCTTTTATATAGCTATGACAAATATGTATCTTAGGTCATCGGCACTCGTGCTTCAGTGCAGGCCTCGTACTTAAGTACGGGGTATAGTGACTTGTGTTCCAGGATTTTTTTTGGGGCTCTTAAAGAGAGGAGAGGCGATGAAGAACGGGGAAAAAAAAGTCCTCTGGTCTATGTCAGTGGGGGTTTCAGTACTGCGCATCGTATTCTGCACGGTTCTACCTTAAGAAACCCCCATTGGGGTAGCGCGTTGGATGCCCCGGAATTTATTCCGGGGTGGCTAGGTTGGGGCTTTCATAAGGAGGCATGCCATGAATAAAAAAATAAGCCTGCTCCTAATAGGATTAGTGTTTTTGAACATCATAGCGGTAAACGTTGGTATAGCGAAAGCAGAAAGCAAGAATCCTTTTGAGAGTGCACTTGAAATAAAACCAGGAACCTATACTGGCGAGTTTACTTATTCAGATATAAATAGCTATTTTATTCGAGTAAAAGCAGGATATGAACTACAGATTAAAGGAGATTTTTCAATATCTGCTGTGAAATTTCCTTATACCTATGCCTGGCCTGGCATATTCATTATTAGTGAAGATAGAGAGGAATTAGTTAAGACCAGAACACATTGTACTGGCGATAAGCCATATTCATCATCAAAACTTCCATGGCTATCAGGTCAAGATTGTGCTTACTACATTTTAGTTGGGTCATATAATGCTATAAATCATGGTATCTTTGGAAATGGCGTTAAACGTACTGATATAAAAAATTGTATATGCTCCTATTCTTTAAAAGTTTCATTAATAAAGCGAGAAGATGCAAACAGTGGAAGAGATGCAGGAGATACAAGGGATACTGCCCTAGAAATTTCTTCTGGAACTTACAAAGGTTTCTTGGCGTCTGGTTCAGAGGTACTGGGTTATCCTGGGAATGATTGGATTGACATATATATCCTGAAATTGAAGAGAGGAGATAAATTAAGTGTTAAAATAACTCCTGAAATTGATGGAGATGGAGAGGTTTGTTTATTGTTGCTTAACCAAGATGGAGATGAGATAACTCATACCCTCCCAAAAAATAGAGGAGCAATTGTTAGAGCGTCATGGACTGCACCTTCAACCCAGGAAATCTCTGTTATAGCTGGAACACGATTCAAATACGATTCTCCTCGTTGGATGATTTATCCTTATCCTCCATGGTGGGGAATAGTTATCACACATAAAAATTTTGAAGGAGGACCTTACACATTGGAAGTGAGGGTAGAACCCGCACGCACTCCACCAACGCCAACACCAACGCCAACGCCAACACCAACACCAATATCACCACCAATAGAAGAGACGCCAACACTTCCACCAACTTCTGCAAGAACGCCAGAACCTGTACCGACTCCAGCATTTGAAGCCGCGTTCGCCATCGCAGGGCTATTGGGAGTAGCATATCTTTTGAGAAGGAGGAAATGAAACGATAGGATGCCCCGGAATTTATTCCGGGGTGGGAAGGTTGGGGCTTAATAAAAAGAGGATGATACGAAAAAAATAAAAAGTGAAGAAATATGAAAAGAGCGACTATAACAGGCTTAATAGCCATCGTAGCAATCGTAGCAGTTGCGACATTTGTGGGATGCCTTGAGGAAGAACCAGAACCTACACCTACTGCAACTTCATCTCCAAAGATAACACCAACACCTACGCCAGCGATAACCTCATCACCAACCGCAACACCGATTCCTACCCCTACAAATGGTGTTCCCCCCGTATTAAAATCATGGGAAAAAATTGCATTTGATCGTGATGGCGATATATGGATAATGGATACAGATGGTAGCAATCAAAAACAATTAACGCATAGCACTGAAACTTTTAGACATCCAGCTTTGTCTTGGGATAATAAATATATAGCTTTCCAAGAAGGCAATATGGAAGGCATTTGGGTAATTAATGAAGATGGGAGCAATTTGAGGAAAATAACAGGAAAAGGAATTTCAGCAGGGACTCCAGGGTGGTCACCAGATGGTAAGATAATCTTTATGAAACTTGAGTTCGTACCCGCTATACGTCCAGTAGGAGGGATAAAATCAGAACTTCACTATGGAATATGTAAAATAAACCCAGATGGCTCCAATATGGAAACACTGCTCAATCTCGGTTCGGTAGCTGAGGTTGGTATTCCTGCTTGTTCTAAAAATAATAAAATCGCATATGTTGAAGTGGCAAGCAGTAAAGTGAACAGTGGAATTTGGGTCATGGACTCAAATGGCAAAAACAGAAAGCAAATTGTAGAAAGCAGTTCTGTAGACTGTCCAGCGTGGTCTCCAGATGGCAAGAGAATAGCGTATGAAGATGATGGAGATATTATAGATATTCTATACCTCATAGATTCTGATGGCAAGGACAAAAACGAGTTAATAACTAACGGCAAACACCCGACATGGTCTCCTGACGGTAAAAAAATCGCTTTCGAGCGTGATGGAGACATTTTGGTTGTTAATGTTGATGGGACATATGCTAAACTATTAGCGAAAAATGGTAGAAATCCAGCATGGTCGAGGTGGGAGGAATGAATAAGAGGATAATAGGATTGTTTATAGTTGGGTTGTTGGCGTTGAGTGTTGTTGTAGTAAATATTGATATGGCAAAAGCAGAAAGTGAGAATCCATTTGAGAATGCAGTTCCGGTAACAACTGGAACTTATAAAGGCGAGTTTAGTAAATCCAACAGAGTGGATAGTTACATTTTTCAAGGAAAAGCAGGATATGAATTGAGAATTAAAGTAACACTCGTTGGTCCTGATCCATTAAGTCACAGTGGTTGTTATGTACATTTATATAATGAAGACAGAGAAGAGATTTCATGTACAGGGTCTGGATGGAATGAACACTGCTATTCCTATAAAAATCAACCAGACCACTGCGGCTTCAGTTGGTTATCATCATCTGATAGAACCTATTACATAGTAATACAGCATGATGTAGGGACTGTGTATGCCCCATACACATTATCCATCTCATCGGTAGAACGATACGATGCGAACAGTGGTAGAGATGCAGGAGACACACCAGATACAGCTTGTAAAATTTCTGAAGGAAAATACGAAGGTTACTTGGCGGGTGCGTTCTTATCGAAGAAATATTATGGAGATGACAAAAATGACGTATACACAGTGCATCTTGGAGAGGATCAAACAATAAATGTTAAAATAACTCCTACTGGAATTGCTAATGGTAAGCTTGACGGATCTATTGCTATTGCTCTATTTGATCAAGATTGGGAAGAAATATCTCAATCTCAAGATTACTCGAAGAATAGGGGAGCAATAGTTAGAGCCTCTTGGGAAGCCCCATTTAGCCAGGATATATACATTTTGGTCACAACTGCGCCAGAATTCCATACAGGATACGGATGGGATAGCCATATGAGTGGTGGACCTTACACATTAGAAGTCGATATTGAGGGGGAAGAACCCACGCCCACTCCAAAACCCACGCCGACATTTAGCCCTTCACCTACTCCTTCGCCAATAATTACTCCTACGCCCACGCTTACTTCGCCAAAACCAACACCACAACCCAAATCTACACCAATATCATCACCAATAGAAGAGACACCAACACTTCCACCAACTTCTGCAAGAACGCCAGAACCTGCACCGACTCCAGCATTTGAAGCCACATTCGCCATCGCAGGGCTATTGGGAGTAGCATATCTTTTGAGAAGGAGGAAATGAAACAACGGGGATGCCCCGCTTTTCAAAGCGGGGTGGGTAGGTTGGGGCTTAAATGAGGTCATAATGCCTGTCGGTTATGGCGGATTAAAAACAGCTAGGTAGGAGGTGATAGAAGAAAAAAATGGAAAAGAAAACTAAATTAACCATAACTTTAGCTTTGACAGTACTAGTAATTATATTGTCCTTGGGAACAGCAGTATCACTATCATTTATTGAAGGTGCCGGACAAACACCTATTCCAACTCTCTCGCCGTCTTTGCAATTTCCGCTGCCTGGCGCACAAACGGCAGCTCCGATTCAACCAGAAATAGAAAAGCCACAAGTTAATGAGATAACCATCCAATCATCTAATCTTGCTACTACGAGTGGAGAATTTAGGATCGTCCAGAAGCATACTATATATTCCACAACCGCAAACCCGTTGATATTAGTAACCATCCATCATGATGGAGCAGATCCACCAGGGTACTTAGATGTGGGAGGTATTGGTATAACCCCATCTCGATTATTTAGGGGTAATGGCTATACATATTGTGGGAGGCCTAGTGAGATAACTGTTGAACCTGCGAGTGGTGCACAGGTTTGGGGTTGCTACGACATAGCAATAGTGGAACGGTAGCGTGGAATTATGTGCAAGGTCCCATGGCTCAAATGAAGATGTCAATAGACAAAGTAGAAAAAAACAATTAAAAATGGTTGAAAGGGTGGAGTTATCAACTTAAAAAGCTCTGCACTTTCTTTATTTTTTAAACTGTTGATTGAAAATGAATATATATTCAACCCAACTAAAAAAACAGTTATCAATATAGAAGAAAAAGGGATATTAAGATTTGAAATGAAACAAAAGGGATGCCTCGGAATTTATTCCGAGGGTGGAGAGGTTGGGGCTTATATCGGGTTAAATGAAAAATATATGTGAAAAGATTGCAGCGGAAAGGGGCAAGAAGATATGATAAAAGGGGGCAAAGACGGATGAAACTTATCTTGATGAGGCATTCGGAGAGGGACAAGGAATCGAGTTCTCCAGAATGGGAGCAGTTTCTCACCTCAGTCGGTAGAGAACACGCACAGAAGGTCTCTGACGAAATTAGGACGAAACTTGGCGGTGCTCAGATTGAGCTTCTGCTTGCTAGCCCGTATCGCCCAGCAACTGAGACCGCAAAGATCGTTCGGGATTCGCTTGGGCTAGAATCCACAGTCTCCATCAAGGAGCTCTTAGCTCAAGGGAGCTATTCGGAGTTAGATCGGAGCGATTTGGAGTTAGATCGGCTCGTAACGATGCTGAGTAAGTATAGCAATCTGGGCACGATTCTCCTCATTGGACATATACCCCAACTTGACGACCTCGCAAAACGTCTGTCCTCGGAAAAGATCAGCCTAAGTAATGCCGGTGTGTGCTGTCTTGAGATCGAAGACTTCTTTGGTAGCAATGCGCGAGTTCTATGGAAGTTTAACCCTAGTGAACTCGATAGGTCGAACTATCACGAACTCCAGATGAATTTTGCTATTTACAGGGCCGATCCAACGAAAAAAGTAGTAAACGTCAACGATATCGATTTTTGTTCCCTTCTGTCCTTCCTTACCCAAGAGCCCGATAGGCTTGGTGAAGAGGAGGGCAAGATCACGGTTGAAGTTGTTCGAAGTCACGAGTGGGAGCTCCTGCTTGATCCTCTGTTGTGGGGCACGGAGATCTTCATGATGAAGGTGATAGGAAAGTTTGCGGAGAAATTCATAACGTGGGTACTTGAGCAACGCAGACAGGAAAAGAGTAAAGAAAGAGAGATCCACTGCCCCTCGGAGTTTCGCGTTGACAATCGACAGGTGGTTCGTGTAGACGAAGCGACAATTTTACCTAGGGACGCCCTGGTTCAACAGATGGCGTTTGCTGCAAAGGAGAAATTGCCAGTGAAAGTGATCCTGGAGCCGTAATTATAAGTGAAGATGATAAAGCTGTTTAAGGAGGAGATGAAACAACAGGGATGCCTCGGAATTTCATTCCGGGGTGGAGAGGTTGGGGCTTTAATTAATGCAGAAGAATAGTAAAGAGGAATATGTGAGGATTGAAGTTCGTCCCGGAGGATGTACAACGTTATCCGTTATTAAAACTTAAAATAGCACCATATAGTAGGTTTTTGGAGGAATCATGACAAACAATAACAACAACATAGAATTGACGATTCGTTTAGACGGTCCAGCACCAGAAAAACGCGATTTGCAAGCATACGACATCGGTACCATTCTGATAGCCACACAGCGGATGGTGGGAGCAATTGGTAGCTTTGAGCTTGGAAGACAAAATTCGCCATTTGGAGATATCCGTCGTTCTATGGATTCTAAACCCCCTTTCATGAGATCAAATGCTGTGCAATGCCGAATCCGCGATTCAAGGTATGGCAGTTTTGAAATACAATTAGCATTGATGTTATGGCGAGAGCTAAGTAAATTTAATAATAATCAGAGAATTGTATCATTTCTCATAAGTGTACTCGCAAATTTTTTCACAACAATTGCAATTGCAAGTGGAAAGTCTCTAAAAGATCACTTTCGCAGCAATAGACCTATCGAACATCAACTTTCAGAACAGCAGCTCACGGATTTGACTAATCGAATTCTTCCCCCCCTTGACAACTGTGGTCAATAAAATTGATTGGCGGTCAGGGATTGATCATCTGCATTTTGATGGAAAAGTTACAAAAAATGGTCTCGAATGGAATATAAATATTGGTCAAAACGAGCGTAGGAAAATCAATTCATTTGCAGATAGGTCTGTAGCACCTGCAGGAAAGTATAGAGGATATCTGCGAGCTTTGAACTTGGAAGATAGGACTGGTATATTTCTTGATTCATATAGCCAAGACCGTTTCGAACTGGTGGTACATCGGGTTGATTTATGCGAGCGCTTGGCTGCCCATATGAACAAAGAAATAATCCTTTTAGCGTCACTTGACACTAGACGAAACGTGGAAGATAGGCGAGTCAGAACTTTGTTGATTGTTGAAGATTTCCAAATAGTTGATAAAGAATAGAGTGTAGAAGTGTATTCTCTCTGTTAGACTGCAGACAACACCGGATTTGGACTCACTACTTTCGCACAAACCGCCTTCAGCGGATTCACAAAGTCCAGAAACGATAATCAGAATTCGCACCGCCCTCGCTGTTTACACGCTTGCCCACTCCACATCATTCTGCGCTCATCCCCTCGCTCGACCTTCAGCTCATGGATGCCCCGCAATTTAAAGCTGGGTGGAGGTGTGCCTCGTAGCTTATCTTATACGAAAAAAGAAGAAATAGCCACATGTTTTTTATATTTCTATGCTAAATAATATCCAGAGATGCTGCTGGAATGGAAAATTATTATACACGAGGCACGCGAGGGAGGAGATGCGAATGGAAGAATTTGGGAAGATTAGAGAACAAGAGGTATTTGAAGCGATTACGTGTGGTGAAATTATTGAGGAATATGAGAATGACAAGCCATATCCGAGTATGTTGATCTATGGAAGAGCGCAAAGCGAGAGACCGTTGCATATAGTCTGTGCATATTCGGAAGAAGATGACCTTGCAATAGTTATAACGGCATACCAGCCAGACCCGAAATTATGGATGGATTATAGGAGGAGGAAGAGAAGATGAGGTGCGTTATTTGCGGAGGTCGGGATATTGAGGATAAGGATGTGGAAGAGGAGATAAAAGTTGGAAATGACATCGTGATTGTGCCTGTCAATGTGAAGGTCTGCAAGAGTTGTGGCGAGCGATATTATGACAGGGAAACGATGAAGATACTTGAGGAGACGGAAGAGAGAATAGAGAGTGGACAACTGAAGATTGATCTTATAGGGAAAGTTTTAAAAGTGGTGGGTGCTATAAATCAGCATCAAGGGTGATGAAAATGAGAGAGTGGATCGTGAAGCGGATTGTATTTGGAATTTGCAAAAACAATGGATGCCCCGCATTTTAATGCGGGGTGGCATGGTTGGGGCTGCGATATGGGAGATTCATGCTCGTTCAGAAAATTTTGAATAAATTAATAAAACTTGGAAGCATAGGAATAATTATATGATGAAATTATTACGTGAATCGTTACCAGGGATTATTAGCACACTAATTTCTACAATTATCCTAGCCTTTTTAGGATGTATATTTTTTAATTTTAATATAGCTATAATTACCGGATTATATTTACTCTTATTTGTTGTTGCAATTTATGTGATATTTAGCAGGCAACAAAGTAAAATCAATCCTAACATATTTCTTCCTCGATTTAGTAAACGTATTCGACTTTTTATTGTTATAATTTTAATTATTTCTACAATTTTTATCTTTCAATTTATTCGTTCTTATAGTTCGCCTTACACGATACCTGATTTACAAATTAAACTCATTAATAATGGATCTAATGAAATTCCTATTTATGATCGAGGCGAATTTTTCCTTACTGTTCCAGAAACACCATAAAGTGATACTATAGTAGCTTCAGGAAGAATTAAACTGAAAAAATTTGATGATAATAGTCTTTATCAAACTGAATTGGTTATTCCTCCAAAAGGAGAATTAATTGTCTATGCTCAAGTTATTAATCCAGTAGAATATCGGATTTTTTTTGAAAGAGAAAATGCTGATATGCTGTTAATATTAAACCCAAAAAATGGGAAAAAGCTTAGTAGGTCAGGAATACCTTTTGATAGAAATACTTTTTCAAATTTCTGTCTAGTCTTTGAAACACAAACGATAAAAACGCCTGTTTCTAGCCAGCAGGATGAAATAGATATAACAAATGTTGAATAATGAAATAGGCGCCATGAGAGAGCGCTTACCGGAGCAACATGAAAAAGATAAATACAGGTGCCTCGTTAGTAAAATTG
>CAZOEM010000093.1:0-8558 GCA_964578735.1 uncultured Halobacteria archaeon
TGATGGTGCCGTTCGTCTCTATACTAAGACCGGAGACCTCTTATGGGAATATGCAACAGATACAACTACTCTTGGAGGCGATAAATATTCGGTATCAATATCCTCAGATGGGAAATATATAGCTGCCGGAAATCAGAGAAATAATAACCTCTACTTCTTCGATCGTGACCAAAAACTTCTTTGGAGTTACAATACAGGATATGTTAATGGAGTGTCTATTTCAAGTGATGGAAATTATATAGTAGCAGCAAGCAGCGACAAAATATATCTCTTTGATCGTTACGAAAATCTTTTGTGGACATATGAAATTAACAACATTAAAGACGTGTCAATGTCAGCGGATGCAGATATGATTGTCGCGGTAACGGAGGACAATAAGGTTTACGCTTTTGCCCCTGCTCATGTTCTTAAAAATATTCGCATTGGCTACCAGCCAAGCACGCATCAAATTGTTCACATAAACGCTACTGAATACAAAAAAACACATCCAGACGAGGCTGCGGAGATTTTTGCAATGGAAACAGGATGAAATGTGGAAAAGGTAAAAGGATGATTTAAAAAGTCGGATATGGAAGGGGTTATAATCAGCCCTATCTTGAGATCCCTTCAACATGATTAAGGATTGGAATCAAGAAGAGAGAGCACCTAAATATCTCCCGGGTGTATAACTCTTATAGTCTCCTCATCAATTGAAAGCTCTCTCAGATTGAATAAAGCACTATCAAAGGTTACCATCCATTTTATATTGTTTGATAGGAAATTTGCCAATATTAAACAGTCCCTACCACCTAAACCATACTCTAATCCTATGTACAGCCCGAGTTTAGTAATCGCCTTTGTCTGGTTCAAAAAGAGCGTTGTATCGAGATCAATATAGTCATTTAGAGTATCTATTGCATCTCTTCTATCCCATTTTTGAGCGTAGACTAATGTGTGATATGCTTCATGAATAATGGTTGGATTTGTAGCAGTATCAGAAACATCCTCTAACTTCTTTGCTTCTGGATGATCTGGATGTTTCTTGTCTAAGAAGGCTACCAAAACATTTGTGTCTACTCCCAAATACTTTTTATCTCTTCTGGAGTAATCCATTTTGGTTCTCCTGTACGTTTAGGGCTTAAGCCACATAAATCTTTTAAGCGAACACCCTTCTTCCTTTCCAGTTTTAGCAAAATTTCAGTATTTTTTTCCTCAAACAGGATAACCACACCTTCTTTGATCCCCCACCTCTTCCTAATAGAAGACGGAATCATTACCCTGCCTTTTGTGTCAACAGTTGTCTTCTCTATTATCTTCCCCATATTTATCTATATGTTCTCAAGATTATTTATAAACTTTATATTTGAAATGAATTATATCACGAATATGTCTCAGAAAGAACGGATATTCCTTGATTCAAGCGTTATATGGACCATTTCTCCACATTTCGCTTCACCGTTCTTCGGCTGAATCCAAAAATCCTTGCAATTTCGTCAATGTCTCTTCCTGTATAACCACCAAATCGCTTTTGACAAATAATATCCAAAACTGTCCAGCTCAGAGAAAATGTACGCTATAAAGGTTTTTGAAAATTATGCTCAGAAAATAGTTAACCATCACACATTGACAATTGAGGAACAAAACGATATACATCGCTTTGGTCTATGGTTAATAGGATTTTTCAGTGGTGGTATAAAGGAAGAAGAACCAACGCTTGTTGCTGATGTTTGTACAAACAGTTTTACAGGGAAGGTGTTACACAAAGGTGTTGGCAAGTTTAATCCAATTATCATTATATATGAGCAGCCTGACGGAATAACTATGGCTGGCTTAGGCTTCGTTATGAGCTATTATGAATTTACAGAAGAGAACTTTAATAGAATCACAGATAGCGAGTGGAAGGAAAGAACAGAAAAAGGAACTTTACCTCCTCGTCCTTTTTGGGCTGATAGCTTTTTATATCCTGCTGCTAATCAACCTCCGATCACATCCTTCTCGTATTATCCAGAAAATCCAATCGTAAACCAACCAGTCACCTTTAACACTTCTGAGCATACTCGGCACGTATGAAAAAGGGAGATGATAAAAATGTGGGATAAAGATATTTGGAAAATATTGGCGGAGAAATACCCATTAATGAAGTGGTTTGAAAATTACTTTATAGGAGGTCAGAGATGAAAGAAAAAGCGATTGGTAAAATTATTACGGGATTGCTTATATGTTTGATGTTTGGATTGGTTTTTGGTGGATTAATAGACACCACCAGCGCAACTACTGAGAAAACTACTGTCTCTGTTACAGAGTCATCGTCTCTACCAGATTTAATCGTTGAAGATATATGTGTTTATCCGGATCCACCATATACCGGAGGTGGCGTTCGGGTATTTACTAAAATTAAGAATCGAGGCAATGCCGATGTAATAGAGTCTTTCTCGGTTAAATTATATTTTGATGGTACTCATACAGGAGAGTATCGTGAGATAGATGTGTTGCCTGCCGGAGCCAGTAAAAGTGATGATAATCCGTATTGCAAGGGGATGATGATAGTGGGTGTTATATTATGGCCAGCAGACACTAATCCTCATGTTGTTAAGTGTGTAATTGATCCGGACAATACCATCTCAGAATCTAACGATGATAATAATGAACATTCGGAGTCTTTTTCAGCTATATATAACCAACCACCAATTCTATCAAAGGGCTATGTGGATCCACCATCAGGAGATACTTCAACAGTCTTCAATTATTACGTCACCTACAAAGACCCTGATGGGGATGCGCCTTTATTTCATTTTGTAGCTATAGAATCCGATCATGGATATTCCTCTTACCCTAGTATGACGAAGATAAGTGGGGATTACAAGACAGGTGCAGTTTTTAAGTATTCAACAACTCTACCAGCACTTCCAGCCGGGGAGTCCTATGCCTATCTCTTCTACTTCGAAGATGGACGCTCTCATAGCGCTTGGCTTCCTCCCTCTGGGAGGTATAATGGACCAACTGTAACTGCAATTACTCACGACATGGCAGTAACAGACGTCCAAACATCTCCAGATTCGCCAACTGTTGGTCAATCGACAACGATCTACGTGACCGTTGAGAACGAAGGAAACGAACAAGAGAATAACGTACCTGTTAAGGCATACATTGATGGGTCCCTAGTGGGCTCAACACAACATGTAACTCTTTCCGCTGGTAAAAGCACAACCAAGTCCTTCACATGGACTCCAAGCACTGCAAAAACGTATTCCGTCAAGGGGGAAGTGGGGATAGTGAGTGGTGAGACCGATACGAGTGACAACAAAAAGACGAAAAGCGTGAGTGCACAACAACAAAATTTATACTGGCTTGCGAAGGCAATCATGTCTGAAGCAAGTGTTGGAACGCAGGAAGAACGAATAGCAGTTGGATGGACTGTATTAAATAGACTTGATAGTAATGATTTTTCAAGTACAATCAAACAAGTAGTGGAAAGTGGATATGCACACAACCAAGAACCAACCCAAGATATAATTGATCTGAGTAAGGAGATTCTTGAAAGAAAATACTCAGATTCAACAGGATGAGCAACATATTTTTTCTCTCCAAGATCGATGACAAGCGGTTATGGACCTTACGAAATCTCGGGAACAAATAAAAAATCTCTCATCCCTTCCTGGGCAATACCTAAAGGATATAGTAAGACATCACCACCTCCTAGTGATTGGGAAATGACTGAATTCTATAAGACAATAGAGAATCTAGAATTGGTAAGTGGACTGGAGGATGTCAGAAATTGGTATTTTATGTTTTATCGTCCTATTAGTTCACCATCAGTGGCTAAACCTGTCTTTACTTCTCCTTTGAAAATAACTCCAGAGAAAGATAAATATTTTGTGGGTGATACTTTAACTGCTGAATTTACTATAACTAATATGGGAACACAACCCATTACTTTTGATAAATTAACTGTTGGTGGACGGTTAAATGATGATTGTCCAGATGATAAATGTCCAGATTTTACTTTCAGATCAACTACTCTCCAATCAAATGTCCCATATCAATATGCAGGCACTTTGACGTTAACTCAATCGGGCAACTATCATTTCTTCATTGCTTATTATATAGAGAATCCTACTCCTGAGGAAAAGAAACTATTAGATGAAAATAATTGGAATACCTGTATCGATTTAGGAGCAGGGCTAACTGATGAGGATAGAATAGAAGCCATAGAGGTTTTATCTTTACCTGAGGGCCCTTATATAGATAATGTATTTTTGGTAGATGTAAGAAATCCCGCTGGAGCCTATATATGTAATGACTCTGTTGACTACACTTTTGGTAGAAATCTCAAGCATGGAGATAAAGGAGATGCTGTCAAGTATCTCCAGATTGTTCTAAATGCCAACCCAGCAACCCAGGTGGCAGTTGATGGGGCTGGCTCTCCTTGCCATGAAACCAACTACTTTGGTGAGCTAACCGAAGCAGCAGTAATTAAATTCCAAACATTGCATGAAGAACTAACGCAAACTGGCGAGTTAGACGAAGCCACAAGAGCGGAACTTAACAAATTGTATCTTCCTGTTAAGCATGTTCCTAACGGATGGGTACTTAACGTGACGAACACACACCAAAGCGAAGAAATCCAAGACGGATGTGTCTGGAGGGAGGTGGAAGATGTAACTGACGGAATAAAAGGATGGGTAGCGTATCAAAAAATTTCAGATGAGACTAAATATTTAGAGGTAGGCGATCAGGAAGAATTGAAAAATAGGATAAAGAAATTGAATATGAAAGATGAACGGATTCCCGTAATCCTTCAGGAGGTTTCAGAACATCGCACAGAGTTTCTACCTGATAATTTCCCACTTGGGCTCATATTGGCTATAATTGCTCAAGAAGCACCTTCAGACTTTGATAATGAATTTGTAAGTTTTGATTGTGGGCGTGGAATTATGCAGAGCACTACTAACGAATATGTGGGTTGTGGATCGGGTATAGAATGTTATTCCAAGGGGGCAGAATGCTTACAATACACTCATGTAAAGGATAAAGAACTTACTATATTTGATGAAAATGAGAATCCTATAAGTTATTGTCATGGTAGCTGTTGTTATGATGAAAAATCCAAAGACTTGAGCTGTTGTAGTATCTGTAAAAATATAAAGAATGGTGAAAATGCCGATGATTGCGGTAAGACGAGTTACTGTGAAGAGAAAAAAGACTTGAATTGGCGTTGCACTTGTCGTCATAATAATAATTGCAAATGTAAGCATTATACCAACACAACCCAGGGAATAGAGGCGAATGTAAAAGATGGATTATACGTACTAGGAGATAAGTATAACTGCCAGTGCTGCTATGATAGAAGTAAAGATGCGGAATGGGATGTGGAAGGAGGATTGTACAGAGAGGAAATGGGGGGAGAGGTAATATTTTATAGCAGGGAAGAGGAATGCAAAGGTAGCGATGGTCATACATATGATAGTAGAACAGAAAAGATAAAAATAGGCAATGTTCAGATTTCTTGCACTGAATTCAAAGTTATAGATGCTATGTGGAGGTATAACGGACGATCAATATATCCTGAGGGAAGCTGTATGGGTAACGATTATTTAAGATGTGTTGCCGACAAGGTTGATAAAATTAAGCCTACCTTCGGGTATGAGATGCCTGACAAGGATACATGGATTGATAGTCTTAAGGCGGTGAGCCGTAGCGCCACGATAATGAAGAAGATCAAGTGAGCAGAACTGTAACCGCACAACGAATCAGCTTGACGATGTTTTTCCTTCAGAAAATTAGACGGAAAAAAGATTATAAACAGAACCATCAATAAAGTTATAAGGAGGAACATCAACATGGCATCTAATATTGATATCTGGAAGATAGGAGAGAAATGGCGTGAACTTTTCAATAGGATTTCAGAAGAGCATGAGAGAGATTATCGTGGAAAGTTCGTAGCGATTGAAGTTAACAGTGGCGATTACTTCATAGGTGATACCAGCATTGCAGCGGACAAAAAAGCGAGGGGAAAGTACCCGGATAAAGTATTCTATCTGGGGCGGATTGGTTATCGAGCGGCGGTTTCATTCAAGGGGTGATGACAAGAAGGGATGAATGGTATGGGATGGTGATATCATTGATGTTGATGTTGTTCTGACAAAATCCGCAGATACACTGTTAGGAACGGCTCTTTTAAGTGGGATGAAAGTCAGATTGGTCTATTCAACAAATGAGGTAGTTATTGAAAAATCAAATTATTGAAATATAGTGAAGTATCAAGCGATAAAATAGGAATGTAAACCTTCCAAAGGTGTCTGAATTCGAGGTCTATCGGGGCATCGCTCAAATAGCGCTGGATGAAATCAACTTGAATGATGTCGGACTTTTCTAGAAAAGTCCGATTTTGAGAATTTCCCATAATATAAAAACTTTATATAACACAAATTAGTATAATATCTATTATATTACTAACAGAAATAGAAAAGGGGTGAGTTTATGTATGAAATTCATAAACAGGCAAAAAGAGTCAATGGGGTGCAATCCCAAAACATGGATATGTTGACTGGAATACCAACAAACGCAAAGAGCATTTTGGCTTGATTGCAAAAAAGATCACGGGTAAAGAGACACTCAGAAAAGAAGGTTTTATTGTATTTGATCTTGATGACTTTTAGTCCAGACGCTTTATCCTCAATTTTCTTCTGCGTTAATCCGTGTTAATCAGTGTCAATAATCAATTTTAGTTGGATATTATGCTTTCTTGGAACGCCTTATAGTCTTTTAGATGCCAAAATCAGAATACCATTTTGGTCTTTCCGGTGGCAGGGATTTTAACTTCTCACACCATTTCTCGTCTGTTAGTCGGTCCTGCATAGGCTGTTTAAATTCGTAATACGTCATCACCGGGCCCGCACCGATAAGAATCCTACCCTCTGGCACCTTATATGCAACAACTATCAAATCCACATAGCCCACTCCCTCTTCCAGAACATGACCTGTATTTCCATCGGTATGCACATCGGCAATTATCGCGGTCTTCTTCGCTTTATCGTCCACCTCACTTAGAACAGCATTCAATTCAGTGCCAAAGTCATTTATGAACTCGTAATCCGGTTCGGTCAATTCCTCATTCGCCAATTCCTTCGCTGATAGTGCAACCAACCGTTCTAATATCGTTTCTAAATATTTTAATCTATTGCTTGATGCATTGTCCAAAACATTCATGCTCGCCAAACCGGAATTAGTCATCCGAGTTAAAGCCAGCAGCCGATTGTAAAACCCCGGTACTGGCTCGACATACCCGGCAACTGGCTTCTCCTCTGTCGGAACTTGAATTGCAGTTGTCTGCATCGTATAGCTCTGCTTGGCATAAAGTATCGTATCATGCCTCAACTCAGTCCACGACGCTAGAGCAGTGGCCAATTCCTTTTTCTGCCACGCTTCAGTCTGCATAAAAGTTGGATAACCCGATCCAAAATCCTTTAATAACTGCTTTAGTGTATACAGCCAGCACCAATAAAGATTCTTGTTCCATTCGGTTTCGTTAAACGAATCAAATTCGTTTTCTAATCTGCCATATGCATCGTCATAGGATTTATAATTGGAATCGTCCAGCTTATCCAATAACTCTCTCGCTCTATCAGAACCTAAAAGCGCCATGAGATCAAGCCCGCGAGGAAATCCTCTTATCTCTATGCCAGCACCGGAAATAACAGTAGTAAACGGTTTCGGCTCTCGGTCCCCCTGATAGACCCCCGTGTAAGCACCTACCAGATTTGAAAAGATATACGAATCAGGAATGAATCGCTGCCCCATTAATCTGAATCCCTTTGTGTTTTCCAGGCACTGATCCGCTTGTTCAGACGTAAAAGGTGGTGGAATATCACAATCGCCTGTTCCACCATATATCCTTGGTGCTCTGTACTCTGCCAATTTCGACTTCAATTTGCCTATATTTTCCTCTGTTAACTCTTCCGGCTCAAATTTACCATTGAAGACAGAATTCAAAGCGGATATATACTCGTAAGGGCCTAAATCGTCTGAAAGGCCGACATAGAACGCTGTTACTGTGTAGACCCTGGCCCATTTATCTTTCACTACTTCTCTATCTGCAAACTCAGATGCTATGAGGCTGGCACCCATAGTCTGAAGTTTCGCATCTCGGTCAGAAACTAAACAGTCAGGACAGCCGCCCTCTAAAATGTAACTCATTCGCCCATACCACATAAATGCTTTAAAGTAATTCTTCAGCTTCTCGCTTCGTCTATAATGCCCCCGTGGAACGTATTGTGAGTAATCCTCGTTATAAGAGAAGATAGGCGATGCCGAAACGCTTTCGTGTTTCTCTATCAACGACAATTCCGCTTCTACTTCTGATTTAACAAAATCTTGGAAGTCCTTCCATTCTTTCCCTGAATATTGTTTAGGCAATTTTGCTTTCTTCTTAGATTCATCAGTACTGTCACAAAAATCTAATATCACTTTGTCTTCTGTCTCCGCAGAGCGCCAACAGGGTTCAAGTATCAAAAAGGTCGGTTTTGATTTACGGAATGTTGGAAGCAAAGGAATTTTTATCAATAATGTTAGGATGACAA
>CAZOEM010000094.1:0-8504 GCA_964578735.1 uncultured Halobacteria archaeon
ACTCCTAACCTATCCTTTAAAGGATGGGGAGGTTCTTCTGAAGAGCCGGATGAGAGAAAACCTCAAGTCCGGTTCTGTGAGGGGGCTCATAGCAGCTTCCGAGAGGAGGTGGCTATGAGCTCTACTCGACCCGAAAGTCCTATTAAAAAACAATAGGTGACAGCGGAGTATATTTTATCAGACTGGCATTAGCTTCTTTGTCAGCATTCATACCTGGAATGGCTCAGCCTCTAAAAGGCTTAATTTCCAAGTACTATTATCAATACATTCCATCCCCCAACACTTTCACCTTAAATCCTTCTTTTTTCCATTGTTCTGCATCTAAAATGTTCCTCGTATCCACAACATTCTTATTCCTCATTAAACTTGATATTCCTTTAGGATCAATCTTTTTAAATACTTTGTGATCAGTCATCAACACAATGCAATCACTATCTCTAACGCTCGCTTCAAACTCAAAAATCTCATATTCAAATTCTTTAACAAGGGGGTCATGGACTTTTACTTTAAACCCTTCATTCTCTACCAGTTTTATGAACTTTAAAGCCGGCGTCTCCCTCGTATCATCCACACCACCCTTATACGCTACACCAAAAACAGTAATTAAAGGGTTATTCACACCCCTCAGCATCCCCCTAACAATTTGCAAAACATGGTTTGGCATTGTATCGTTGATCTCTCTTGCCAAAGAAACAATTCTGCACCTGGTTGCGTTTTCAGTTAGAAACCATGGATCTATTGCGATACAGTGTCCCCCTACACCCGGACCTGGTTTGAGTATGTTTACCCGAGGGTGCTTATTTGCAAGTTCTATCGCTTCCCAAACATTTACTCTGCTCTCCTCTGCAATTTGGGCGAATTCGTTTGCCAAAGCGATATTTATATCTCTAAATGTGTTCTCCATAAGTTTAACAAATTCTGCTGTTATCGTATTTGTCAAGTAGAAATTTCCTTTTACAAAACATGAATATAAAGATTTTGCCAAGTCCGCAGATTTTTTATCTAGGCCGCCAATGATTCGGTCGTTATGTACCATCTCATAAATGGTGTTCCCTGGTATGGCTCTTTCTGGACAGTGTGTCAGATAGAAGTCTTTACTTGCTTTTAATCCTGATTTTTCTAAGATTGGAATTAATAGTTTGTCACATGTTCTAGGCGGAACGGTTGATTCGAGGATAACAAGATTCTCTTTTCTTAAATGAGAGTATATCATTTCTGCTGCCGTTCTTAGATATTTTAGTTCAGCCATTTTCATCTCTTTATCTAACGGTGTTGGCACAGCAATGATGAATACATCCGCTTCTTCGACTTCCGTTTTTGCTATCAGGTTTTTAGAGCTTATCGAATTTTGTAATAACTTTGGAAGTTTAGGGTCGTCAAAAGGTGTTATACCCTTATTGACGGTTTCTACAATATTTTTGTTTATATCTATGCCAACTACCCTGTGACCATGTGTCGCGAATAATGCTGCTGTTGGTAAACCAATATATCCCAAGCCGAGTATGCATATTTTCATGTTATCGCACCATCTAATATTTTGATGATCAAACTTCCTGATCTTCCATCACCAAAAGGATTGTCCCAATTTCTTTTCCTATTCAGCATAATATTAATACCCTCTAAAACATTATT
The DNA here is from genome assembly GCA_964578735.1 of uncultured Halobacteria archaeon. GTDB lineage: Archaea > Halobacteriota > Syntropharchaeia > Alkanophagales > Methanospirareceae > Methanophaga. The sequence goes on from CAZOEM010000094.1 coordinate 1,633, forward strand.
TTGATTCACTCCAACTAAAACATTACTTCCAACTTCCAAAGTCTCTGGTCTTTCGGTATTATCCCTCAATGTAACACAAGGGACCATTAAAATGCAAGTTTCTTCCTGAACGCCTCCGGAATCCGTCAGGACAAGCTTGGCATTTGCCTCTAACTGCAAAAACCTCAAAAATCCTACTGGCTCTATTAATTCCACTCCTTTTGGAACTTCTAATCTGAATTCTTTTATCTTCTTCAGAGTTCTTGGATGTATCGGGTATATTATAGGAAGATTAAACTTGCTGTAAATCAATTCTAATCCGTCTAAAATACCCTTTAGCCCCTTCTTTACATCCACATTCTCTTGCCTGTGTGCCGTTACGAGAAAATATTCTTTGGGACTTAAATTTAGCTTATTTAAGCTGTCCACTTTTCTTTTTGCGATCTCTAAATTCTGATAAACTGCATCTACAATCGTATTCCCGGTAACGAAGATTTTATTTTCATCTATGCCTTCTCTTAACAAATTCTCTTTCGCTTTCTCCGTTGGAGCGAATAAATAATCAGAAACGTGGTCTGCGAAAACCCTGTTTATCTCTTCCGGCATGGTTCTATCGTAACTTCTCAAGCCTGCTTCTACATGTCCAATCTTAATGTGAAGTTTGGAAGCCGCTAATGCACCTGCCAAAACGGTGTTTGTGTCGCCTTCTATCAGCACTACGTCTGGCTTTTCTTTTAGCAAAACTTTCTCTATGCCTATTAGCATCTTTCCTGTTTCTTCTGCATGTGTTCCTGAACCTACATCCAAGTTATATTTTGCTGCTGGTAGCTCCAATTCTTCAAAGAAGATTTTGTCTAAGTTATAAAAGTAATGTTGTCCAGTGTGTAGGATAAAGTAATCCAATCCTTGATCCTCCAATTCCCGTATAACGGGAGACATTTTTATTATTTCAGGACGAGTTCCGAGTATGATTGAGATTTTCATGGCGCTTTCTCCTCGGTTTTAAAGCACTTAAATATAACAGTTCCCCCCTCGGTATAAGGTTCTCCCGGATCCACACACTGGATATAAGCATATCTCCCATCTTTTGACAAGCCAAGCTTTCTTGGATTAACTCCTTCTCTCAATGCAACGACGTAATGTAACAGAGGGGCAAGTGCATGAATGCATATCGCATCTGTCTTATCCATGATTATCCTTGGGCCTTCTATTACAATTTTGTCTCCTTTTTTGTAAACCAGGCATTTTCCTTTTATTTCCGCTACTTCGATGACGAACATTTACACTCCATTACGATTTATACATTCACATAATAAAATTCTTTCCCTCCTCTTAGCTTCTTCTCCATGTTATATCTCTTTTATTATTCTCTCTGCCATTTCCAGCTCTTCCTTTGTATCTATTTCCATGCACAATTCGTCATTGAAATATAGAGGATATAATAACAGTTCATCAGAAATCTCGTTGAAAACATTCTCCGCATAGATATTCACATCTCCTTTTTCTAGATATTCTCCACATTCATTTAACCAAAACAAGAAATCTTCTTTAGAAAATTTGTACATGGGAAGGCAAGCAAAAGCATTTTCTCCAATAAATTCTATACCGATTTTAATTACTCTATCATTGACAATAACAGCTTTAAAATCCTTTTCTGGAGCACCCATTTTTTTATTAACTAAAACATGATTTCCTTTCTCATCAATAATTCTTTCCAACAATTTCTTTTCAAACAATAAATCACCATGAAGTAAAATAATGTCATCGTCAATGAACTCTTTGGTAAGCCACATAGAGTAAATATAATTGGTAGAGTTATATCTCGGATTATGTACATAAGAAATATTTAGATTAGGGTATCTTTCTTCAAGATATTCATTTATTTTCGCCTCAAAGAACCCGGTGGTTATAATCACATGCTTTATTCCACATTCAATCAAATTGTCTAGTTGAATCCCTAAAATCGTGCTATTCCCTATTTCAACAAGCGGCTTCGGGATCTCTTTTGTTACGGGATAAAGCCGCTCCCCTTTTCCTGATGCTAATATCAACGCTTTCACAGTATCACCAACTATCCTCCAACATTTGTCTTAACCCGTCCTTGGAAACGTGCCTCGGATTGTTATTCATTCTAGTTGGTGTAAAACTTTCTTTTAATATAAATTCTATATCCTTCTCGCCTATACCAAAATCTCTCAGTCTAGTATCTTCTAAAATATCTTTTAATAGCCCATAAAACTTTCTTTTTCCGTCTTTACCATCAACAGCGCCAATAATAAAAAGAATTTCAGCCAGTCGTTCCTTCACAAAAACAACGCCCCTTTTATCATTACAATCATCTTCAGTTACCATCGAATTAAATTCTAAAAACGTCGGCATTGTCAGAGCAACAGCATGTCCATGCGGTATACCAAAATAAGATGTTAGAGGATATGAAACTGCATGGCAAGCAGTAGTCTTAGATATGGTTATTGCCTTCCCGGAGAAATGAGATGCTTTCGCCATTGCAACTCGTACTTTTGCATCGGGTGTTTTCACTGCTTTTGCAATATTTATAAAAGCAAGTTCCATTGCTTTCTTCGCATACGTCCTCGATTTTTCCGTTGAGTTAATGGACCAATAAGCTTCTATACCCTGACAGAGGGCATCTAATCCATTGCTAGCAGTGAGATAGGACGTTAATGAATATGTGAGGGTGGGGTCCACTAATGCAACATCAGGAATAATCTTTTCACTCTCCAACGAGTGCTTTTTCTTGTTTATATATATCGTTGCAAACTTAGTAACTTCGCTTCCTGTACCTGCGGTCGTTGGAATAGCAACAAGAGGCTTACCACTATCTACCAATTTTTTCCTGCCCACGATATACAAAATGGGATCACCAGATTGTGATGAGAGAACATTTATCGCTTTCGCAGAATCTATCACACTTCCACCACCAACCGCGATAACTATATCGGGATTAAATTTCTTAAAAATGGATATGCCCCTTTTTATCTCACCTATTTCGGGATTGGGAGTCGGATTAAATACAGAGTAAGAAACATTTTCGATGATAGGCCCGATTTTTTCTTCCGCACCGGATAGACGAAAGGATTTTTTGCCATAAACTAAAAATATCTTTTTTGCATCATATTCCAAAATAAGTTTATCCAGATTTTTTAATGCGCCTAACCCAAAAAATTCCCTTTGCATGTTACACCCCCAAAAATCCCATAAATTTCCTTTTTAGCTCGATTAAAGGCACGGTTGGTCTTCCCAAGTCGCCTCGGGAACCTTTTTTCACATAAACAACAAGAAACGCGGGTCCGTCAATTTTATCTAAATGCTTTAGTTTGTCAATTAACTCCGATCTCGTTTTAACCTCTGCGGCATATGTGTATCCAACTGCTTTCGCTATTTCACAGAATTTAATATCCGTTGCAACCGTAGGTTGCCCACCTGTGGAATCATAAGAGAAATTATTCAATAGGATATGATAATAATTCCGTGGCTTGTAATGTCCGATTGTCGCGATATTCCCCATGTGCATCAAAACCGCACCATCGCCATCAAGAACGAATATCTTTTTATTTGTATTTAACGCAAGTCCAAAGCCAATCGCATTTGCATATCCCATTGCCCCAACATTAAGAAAATCTTTATCATGGCCTTCCTTTTCTCTATATTCAAACAGCTCACGCGATGTTTTTCCCGTAGTGGAGACAAATATTGCTTCTTCATCGGTATTATTCATGATAGTGTTAATAGCTTCCTCACGACTCATTTCCGCAGCTACCTCATGTGGGCAGGGATATGATTCAATATCCCCTTTAAAAAATAAGATGGCATACGGCATATTCTCTTTCTTTGCTCTGGAGATACCTTTAGCTATTGCATCCCGTAACTTATTATTATCGCCGTCATAGACATGATAGGGTATATCCAGCAGATCCAATAAGTCCGATATTATTTCTCCGATGCGTTTATGCTGTCCCGCATCTTTTCGTTTTGGAGCACCACGCCATGAAATTAGAAGCAATGCCGGTATTGAATATACGTATTTATCAACAAGAGAGGTTAACGGATTCATCAGATTTAAAAATCCGTCATTTTGTAAGTAAACAACAGGAATATCCCCGGTTGAGAGATGATACCCGGCAGAAATGGCAAGAGCTTCTCCTTCATTTGTTGCAATTATATGTTCACACTCTTTTTCATGTGCTTGCAAGTAGTTTACCAGTGGAGCAAAACAACTATCGGAAACCCCTGTAAAGAACTTTATGCCAGCATCCGCAAAAAAGGAAAAAAGTTTCTCACTTGTGATCATATTATAGCCCCCCGCTCTTGTACAATTTCTTTTTCCGCTATTTTCACATCCTTCGGATTGTGTATTTCCATCCAGCCCTTATACACCTCTAACGCATTTACGGTAAAACCCCTATCAATAATTTCTTGTAAAATATCAGTAATCGCAGCTTTATCGAAAGATTCCGCTTCGTGAAACTTTCCTGTACCCTGCTGGTTACAGTCATCGTAAATTTTCTTGAGTGTATTCGCACCTTCTGGAGAGAAATACGCTATGCCTATGAACTCATAGTCTGCGTCATCCTTCTCTATATTTTTTCCTATACGAATAACTTCATTCATGGTAGTAGGATGAAGTGTTCTATGGTAAGTGGTCTTCTTTGTTTTACTAACAACTAGATCTAACTTCTTATCCATTTCGTGTTTATGGTAGCGGTATGAATCGTCTACTACCAGAACAATGTCTCCTTTACTTCCTAAAACTGATTTAAGGATACTTTCGTTGAATAGAATATCAGAAAAAACGAATATGAAGCCATCGTCCATAAATTCTCGCGCGCAAAGAAGAGAATGGAGACTATGTTTTGTATCATATTCGGGATTATCCAAATATTTGATCCCATCAGTATCAAATAAATCGCCTCGATATCCTTTGATAATAGCAACGTTGCGAAGTCCCACTTTCCTAATAGATTCCAGTTGATATTCCAAGATCGTTTTATCGTGGATCTTAATAAGAGATTTTGGTGCTCCCCTAAAATGAAGGTCTTTTCCAGCGGCGGGTATAATTGTCCAGGTGCGTTGCTCTCTCATATATTTCTTGTCCTCCTCCTTTATCCTTGTAAAGCCTACATCTTCAAAAATTTCAGCTACCGGTGAGCAAATAGCATCTGCTTCAAAATTACGGTCATTTACTAAAATCAAATTCGCAACTTTTTTCATTGCTTTATGGGCTGCTCTCAGGAGATGATTTGCATGGATAATTATGTTAAATCCATGTTCTCTAAGTTCTTCATCAGATATGAGGTTATATGTGGTAGGAACACAGACAAGGAATGGTCTTTCACCTATCTGTTCACAAAGTTTTTCGTATTTTATAGCAAATGCAAGTACATCGTCCGGACTATCCCGTTTTGAATGGATCATGATTCCATCTGCTCCTGCTTTTATATATGTTTCAGCCCGCGAAAGGGCATCCTCCATGCCTGTGCCTGCAATGAGGCTCTCTATCCGGGCAATTATCATGAAATCCGCGCTTGTCTTCACATTTTTCCCCATAGATATTTTCTGTGCGAATCTCTCTGGATTTTCAAGTGTTTGTTTGGATGACGCATCTAAACTATTTCGCTTTGGAAAGACTTTGTCTTCAATTATAACCGCGGAAACTCCTAAGCGTTCTAAACTCCTAACAAAATATTCGAATTGGGCAGGTGACCCGCCTGTATCGCCGTCAACTACTACGGGTTTTGAGGTGACGTTCAAAATTTCATTTATGGTATGCAGACGAGAATCGTAACCAACAATTTCTGCATCTGGTATGCCCTTAGAGGCAGAATCTGTAAGGCTGCTTTCCCAAAAACCATTGTACTCAGCGGTTTCTCCATTTAGCTCTATCTTTGCTTCTTGTCCTATTAAGGCGCTTAAACCATTATGAACCTCGATTAGTCGCACGAAGCCGTTCTCTTTGATATACTTCTTTAAGAGACTTATTCGATGTTCCGGAGATACTGTATGCTTTAATGACATATGAAAAAGGATATAATAGACCATGATAAACTTTTCTATTTATCTCATTATTCGTGGTTTTCTCACTCACGAGAAAACAATAATAGTAATCAGGTTTTGGTACTCCCTCTGGCTATTTCATCCCCTATTAACCCTAAAATCTTGTGTTAATCTTGTGAAATCTCGTGGTTTTTTAATTTTGCTATACTACTACTTCCCTTTCAATTCCGATTTAATGTATTCGAGCATACCCGCCGGCTGAACCAAATCCAGGAAAAAATTGAGGTCCCGTTTCTTAAACTCGCGAATAATAAATAATACACACACATACATCGCAATTCCAACTAAAGCGAATCCAATCAAATGGTACCACCTAACCAGCGGGACCAAAGAATTGAGATAATATAACACTATACCCATGACAACACCAGCAACAATGTGCCGTGGCGTATTAGTCTGCATAACTTTTATACCCGTTAATCGCATCGCAGCTATCCGCAGCCCAATAAATCCCACCAGTTGAGATAGTGCCGTTGCAGTCGCTGCTCCTACCGGTCCATTCACCCCAAATGACGAAAGCAACCCCCATTCGGGAATAAACAGATAATTTAACGTAATGTTAGCTATGCAGATGCCAACCCCTATTTTTGCAGCAATATCCGGGCGGTTTATCCCGATTATTAGCGATGTATAAGGCCTGGTTAAAGAAAGGATGAAGACGTAAATAGCAAGCATTGCCAGAGTTGATGCTGCGGGGAAGAACGCACTGCTTAATACAATATTGATTATATGCTCGGGGAATATAATGACAACTGTTATAAGCGGAATAGCAACCATTGAAATATATCTCTCTGCGGAATGCGTTACTTCCTTGATTCCCG